>NZ_CP113864.1:1985000-2230000 GCF_026914285.1 Caldicellulosiruptor naganoensis | reverse complement strand
ACAGCCCCGTAGGCGAAAAGCGCGTGTAGAGTGGTGCTTCTGATCCTGAGTAGCACCAGTGCCGTGGAAGCTGGTGTGAAGCAGGGGGGACCACCCTCCAAGGCTAAATACTCCCGGTGACCGATAGTGGACTAGTACCGTGAGGGAAAGGTGAAAAGAACCCCGGAGAGGGGAGTGAAATAGAGCCTGAAACCCTGTGCCTACAAGCAGACGGAGGGGGGCGGAGATGTCCCTGACGTCGTACTTATTGAAGAACGGTCCGGCGAGTTACTTGCGCATGCGAGGTTAAGGCGCGAGAGAGCGCTGGAGCCGCAGGGAAACCGAGTCTGAACAGGGCGTTTAGTATGCGCAAGTAGACCCGAAACCGGGTGATCTACCCTTGGCCAGGGTGAAGTGTGGGTGAGACCACATGGAGGCCCGAACCGGTCGTCGTTGAAAAGGCGTCGGATGAGCTGAGGGTAGCGGAGAAATTCCAATCGAACCCGGAGATAGCTGGTTCTCCCCGAAATAGCTTTAGGGCTAGCCTCAGGATGTAGCCGCTGGAGGTAGAGCACTGATTGGGCTAGGGGCGCAAAAACGTTACCGAACCCTATCAAACTCCGAATGCTGGCGGTGTAATCCTGGGAGTCAGACCACGAGCGATAAGGTCCGTGGTCGAGAGGGGAACAGCCCAGACCGTCTGCTAAGGTCCCAAAGGTGTGGCTAAGTGTGAGAAGGATGTTCAGCCGCGAAGACAACCAGGAGGTTGGCTTAGAAGCAGCCATTCCTTTAAAGAGTGCGTAACAGCTCACTGGTCGAGCGGCTGGGCGCCGAAAATACTCGGGGCTTCAAGCCACACACCGAAGCAGCGGGTTCTGGCAAGGCGTGGAATCTTGTCAGAGCGGTAGGGGAGCGTTCTGCGCTAGGGTGAAGCCCAAGGCGTAAGCCAGGGTGGACGAGGCAGAAGTGAGAATGCCGGAATAAGTAGCGAGAGGCAGGTGAGAAGCCTGCCCGTCGGAAGCCCAAGGTTTTCTGGGGAAGGCAAATCCGCCCAGAGTTAGCCGGGACCTAAGGCGAGGCCGAAAGGCGTAGCTGATGGGCATCAGGTTGATATTCCTGAGCCACCTGCCGGAGGTTATCCTACGGGGCGGGACGCAGGAGGAGCAGGCAACCGGGGGGTTGGTTGACCCCGGCCAAGCGGCGAGCGGGGGTGTGTAGGCAAATCCGCACACCCGACAACCGTGAGCCGTGATGGGGAGCCGAAGGTAAAGTAGGCGAAGTGCCGTGCTTCACACTGCCAAGAAAAGCGTCGCGTAGGCGAAGGCAGGTGCCCGTACTGGAAACCGACACAGGTGGGCGAGGAGAGTATCCACAGACGGACGGGTTAAGCACCGCTAAGGAACTCGGCAAACTGACCCCGTAACTTCGGGAGAAGGGGTGCCCTGAGGTGATGAGCTTCAGGGTCGCAGGGAAGAGGCCCAAGCGACTGTTTATCAAAAACACAGGTCTCTGCTAAGCCGAAAGGCGAGGTATAGGGGCCGACGCCTGCCCGGTGCTGGAAGGTTAAGGGGAGGGGTGATGAGCTCCGAACCGAAGCCCCAGTGAACGGCGGCCGTAACTATAACGGTCCTAAGGTAGCGAAATTCCTTGTCGGGTAAGTTCCGACCCGCACGAAAGGCGTAACGACTTGGGCGCTGTCTTGGCGGTGTGCCCGGCGAAATTGTGGTACCAGTGAAGACGCTGGTTACCCGCGGTTGGACAGAAAGACCCCGTGGAGCTTTACTGCAGCCTGGCACTGTGTTTTGGTGTGCCCTGTACAGGATAGGTGGGAGGCTGAGAAGGGGAGGCGCCAGCTTCCCTGGAGCCGCCGGTGGGATACCACCCTGGGTGCACTGGGGCACTAACCAGACACTCTGAACCGAGTGATGGGACACTGCCAGGTGGGCAGTTTGACTGGGGCGGTCGCCTCCTAAAGGGTAACGGAGGCGCCCAAAGGTCACCTCAGCACGGATGGAAATCGTGCGGTAGGAGTGCAAAGGCGTTAAGGTGGCTTGACTGTGAGACCGACAGGTCGAGCAGGGACGAAAGTCGGGCTTAGTGATCCGGCGGTTTTCAAGTGGGAGAGCCGTCGCTCAACGGATAAAAGTTACCCCGGGGATAACAGGCTGATCTCCCCCGAGAGTCCCCATCGACGGGGAGGTTTGGCACCTCGATGTCGGCTCATCGCATCCTGGGGCTGAAGTAGGTCCCAAGGGTTGGGCTGTTCGCCCATTAAAGCGGTACGTGAGCTGGGTTCAGAACGTCGTGAGACAGTTCGGTCCTTATCCGCCGCGGGCGCAGGGTATTTGAGGGGAGCTGACCCTAGTACGAGAGGACCGGGTTGGACGGACCGCTGGTTTACCAGTTGTTCCGCCAGGGGCACGGCTGGGAAGCCAAGTCCGGATGGGATAAACGCTGAAAGCATCTAAGCGTGAAGCCCACCCCAAGATGAGATACCCCACACCCTAAAAGGGTGGTAAGGGCCCTGGAAGACTACCAGGTAGATAGGCCGCATGTGTAAGCGCTGTGAGGCGTTGAGCAAGGCGGTACTAATGGCCCGAGGAGCTTGACCGGTATAGCGCCTTACCCTATTCACTTGCGAGGCTGCTGAAAAAAGGTAAGAAGAAGCAAACAAATCCGGTGGCGAAAGAGCGAGGGAAACACCCGTTCCCATTCCGAACACGGAAGTTAAGCCTCGCAACGCCGATGATACTGTGCTGGCGACGGCACGGGAAAGTAGGTGGCTGCCGGGTTTGTTTTTTTAATTATGGATCGTTAAAAAATTAACAAGATAGCTCAACATAACATAACTTTTCTTTTTTGTCAGACTACTTGCTTCCCATCGCAAGAAATTCAATAGAAAAAGTTAAATTTCTATTTTAGTCTTTTTTAAAGATTTTTTAAAAAGCAAAATTTTCACTTGGTACATTTACTTTTTCAAGTATCTCATTTATCACATCAACTGATTTAGTATTTTTGATTATATACTGATTTTTAAGAAGAATTCTATGTGAAAGAACATAGGGAGCTAAATATTTAACATAATCAGGAAGCACAAAGTCTGAGCCTTTTATTGCAGCAAAGCTCTGAGATGCACGCATAAGAGCAATAAAGCTTCTATTGCTTGCCGGAAGTTGTACCATTTCATGCATCCGTGTACTATTGCAAATTTCGTATATATATCCTAAGATGTCTTCACTGACATAAACTTCTTTTATCTTTTCTTGAATCTTGGTTATTTCCTCTTTCGATACAACAGCTTCTATCTCATCAAGGGGATTTTTCTCTCTAAATCTGGTAAGCATCTGAATTGTCTCTTCTTTGTTTGTATATCCCAAACTTAGTTTCATCAGAAACCTATCAAGTTGCGCTTCGGGAAGAGGATAAGTTCCTTGGATTTCAATAGGGTTTTGGGTAGCAATTACAAAAAATGGTTCATCAAGTTTGTGCGTTACTCCATCTATAGTAACTTGCCTTTCTTCCATACACTCAAGTAAGCTTGACTGTGTTCGCGGAGTTGCCCTGTTTATCTCATCAGCGAGTAGAATATTTGTAAAAATTGGACCAGGCCTGAACTCAAACTCCTGGGTTTTCATGTTAAAATAATAAATTCCAGTTAGGTCTGATGGTAAAAGGTCAGGCGTGAACTGAATACGCTTGAAGTTGCAACTAATTGACTTTGCCAATGCCTTTGATAGCATGGTCTTTCCTGTACCCGGTACATCTTCTAAAAGAACATGTCCACCTGCAAAAAGAGAGGTCACTACAAGTTCAATTGTTTTTTCTTTGCCAACAATTACTTTTGAAATATTTTCAATAATTTTGCTTGCTATTTCGGATATCTGCATGTGGCTATTACCTCTTTTTTTTTAGAATTTTCTCTGTTTAAAATTCTTACCATCTCATATTTTGATTAAACTATTAAAATTCTGTTGTCAATTTTATTTTAACTCTTTTTCTGAAGCTTTTCAATGATAGCATATCTTTACTGTTTGCAAATTATAAATAAGCTATTTATGGAACTTGCTCAAAAAAACAGAGAATACTTGTGTACCAGTAACTTAATAAGTTGAGGTAAAATATATCTATAAAAATTTTCAAAGGGGAGAAAAAGGTTTGGCAAACGAGATTTTAGGTACAGACGTAGTGGTACAGATAGGCATCATAGTGAAAGATATTGAAAAGACAGCAAAAGAATTTGCTGAGTTTTTTGGAGTGGATGTTCCTCAAATAATTGAAACAGAGGAGTACAATAAAACTCATACTGAATATAAGGGGCAGCCAACTAAAGCCCGTGCAAAACTTGCGTTTTTCAAGAACTTTAAGAACATTGAAGTTGAGCTTATACAGCCAGATGAAAACCCTTCAACTTGGCGTGAATTTTTAGATAAACACGGTGAGGGGATCCATCACATAGGGGTATTTGTGAAAAACATAGACCAGAAGATAGAAAACCTCAAAAAAGTGGGAATTGATGTTGTTCAAAAAGGAGACTACACTGGCGGAAGATATGCTTACATGAACAGTACTGAAAAATTAAAATTCATTTTAGAGCTTCTTGAGAACTATTAAAAGTCTTTTTAAGGATTAAAGGAGGAAACTATATTATGAAGAAGGTTTTAGCACTCGTTGGAGATTATTATCACGGTCATGATAATCTCTTAAATGCTTTAAAAAACGCTTTGGCGGATATTTCAAAAAACTATGAGGTAATTGACAGCAGAGTTGAAGATTTTGAGTCTTTTTTAGACCAAAAACCTGACGCCATTGTCATTGCAAAAGAAAATAGGATTAATCCACAAGATCCAGAAATTAAACATTGGATGACAGGAAGAATCGAAAAGAAGATAAAAGACTATGTTGAAAGCGGTGGAAGGCTTTTTGTATGGCATTCAGGGCTTGCATCATACCCCGAAAACGGTTTATTTTGTACACTTATAAAAGGCTACTTCAAGTATCATCCTGATAAACAAAAACCCGTTCGTTACCACTCAGCAGGCAAGCCAATATTCAATAACAAAGAGGTTGACTTTTCAATTTTAGATGAACATTACTTTGTTTACTGTGATAAACAAAATACTAATGTATACCTTTATTCTGAATCAGAAGATGGAAAGTCAATTGCTGGCTGGTGGCACAAAGCAGGAGATGGCAAGGTAATAACCCTTACACCTGCGCACAGAGAAGACGGACTTTCTGATGAAAATTTTAAGAACCTTTTAAAAACTGTGCTTGAACAGCTTCTGAAAGAATAGTACATAAAACCTTTCTCCAATGTTTACAAGGTTTTGCAGTATACTCCCAAATCAGTACAAAAATATTGAGAATGCAAAAAAGAAAAAAGCGGCTGGGAATTTTTAGAAAGCTTTTATACCCAAGCCGCATTAATTTTGTTCAGTCTTTATCCCAGGTTATTCCTTATCTCCCATGCAGCCAAGACCATGTTTTGCAATGTAGGAATGGCTTCGTTTTCCTTTCTTGTCTTAAGACCGCAGTCAGGATTGACCCAAAGTCTTTCTACTCCAATTTTTTCAATCATCTTTAGAATAAGCTGTTTCATTTCTTCTTTTGACACAATCCTTGGTGAGTGTACATCAAAGACACCAGGCCCTACTTCAGACTTCAAATTACTTTTCTTAATACTATCTAAAAGTGTAAAGTCTGACTTTGCAGCTTCAAATGTGATAACGTCTACATCCATCTTTGCAATTTCGTCAAGCAAGTCATCGAAGTTGCTGTAGCACATATGAGTGTGAACTTGAGTTTCAGGCTTTACTTTTGAGCAGGTAAGCCTAAATGCTTTTATTGCCCAATCTAAATAGTCTTTGTGGTAGGCTTTTCTAAGTGGAAGCTTTTCAATGAGCGCTGCTTCGTCTATTTGGATAATTTTTATGCCTTCTTTTTCAAGGTCTAACACCTCTTCTTTTATTGCAAGAGCAAGCTGAAAAGCTACATCTTTTAATGGAATATCTTCACGAACAAACGACCAGTTGAGGATTGTCACAGGCCCTGTCAAAATTCCCTTAACAGGCTTTTTTGTTAGGCTCTGTGCGTATTTTATATACTCAACTGTAATTGGTCTTTTTCTCTTTATGTCTGAGAATATAATTGGTGGTTTTACACACCTTGTGCCATAAGATTGAACCCAGCCGTTTTTAGTGATGATAAATCCTTCTAAATTTTCGCCAAAAAATTCTACCATGTCGTTCCTTTCATATTCGCCATGTACTAAAACATCCAAGCCAATTTCTTCTTGAAGTTTTATTACATTTTCAATCTTTTGCTTTATAAATTTGTCATACTCTTCAAATGTTATCTTGCCGTTTTTAAATTCACTTCTTGCCTTGCGCACATCCTGAGTTTGCGGAAATGATCCTATCGTTGTTGTAGGAAGATTTGGAAGGCTCAACGCATCTTTTTGCAGTTTAATTCTCTCTTCAAAACTTGGTTTTCTTTCAAAGTCATCACTGGTGAGATTATTCACAATGGTGTTTATATCCGAAAATTTATTTGCCTTTAGTTCTTCAAAAAGCTGTATGTTCTGAATGTACAAAGTATTTTGGGCGTAATTTTCATCATTAAAGAGCATATTTAACTCATTTAACTCTTTTAATTTTTCTTCTGCGAAAGCCAAATATTTCTTTTTGCTATTGTCAAGTTGAGTTTCGAATTTTAAAGAGTATGGGACAAAAAGTAGAGAGCATGATGTTGAAATTATAATGTTCTTTTTCTCAACATAATTCGATAAAGTATTTAAAATTTCAAGACTTTCTTTATAATTATTTTTAAACACATTTCTTCCGTTCACAACTCCAGCTATCAAAAGCTTACCTTCAGGATACCCAAACTTTCTGATAAGCTCCAAGTTGTATATTCCATCTACAAAATCAAGACCAAGTCCGTCAAAGTCAAGTGAGAAAAGCTTCTCATAGATATCTCTTACATCGCCAAAGTAGGTCTGAAGTATGATTTTGAGACTTCCTTTGTGAGTAAGCAGTGCGCTGTAGAAGTTTATAAAAAGTTCTATGTCTGCACCATTTAAGTCTGTGACAAGTATTGGCTCATCAATCTGAATAAATTCTGCACCTAACTCTTTAAACTTCTCAAAAATTTGGATGTATACAGGAAGAAGTTTTTCCCAACAGGTTTTGTCATATATATCCACATCCGTCTTTTTTGAAAGCTTTAAAAAGGTTAGAGCACCAAGTATTACAGGTTTTGTCTTGATTCCAATTGAGAGTGCCTCTTCAAACTCATCAAAGGGCTTTGTGGAAGAAAGTTTAAATTCAGTATTACGAGTTATTTCAGGTACAATATAGTGGTAGTTTGTAAAGAACCACTTTTTCATAGGAAGTGCTTTCAAATCGTGCTTTTCATCCTGATAACCTTTTGCTAAGGCAAAATATGTGTCAAGTTCATCAAGTCCAGTACTTTTGTATTCCTCAGGGATTGCATTAACAAGTACTGCATGGTCCAAAAAAGTGTCATAGAACGAAAAGTCGTTTGATGGAATCAAGTCCAC
Organism: Caldicellulosiruptor naganoensis; assembly: GCF_026914285.1. Lineage (NCBI taxonomy): Bacteria > Bacillati > Bacillota > Caldicellulosiruptorales > Caldicellulosiruptoraceae > Caldicellulosiruptor > Caldicellulosiruptor naganoensis. The sequence goes on along the minus strand of NZ_CP113864.1, from coordinate 2,222,460 downwards.
CCCATAGTCTTTTTGAAATTGCCAGTGATTTTTTTTCAAGGCTTTTGAGTTCTGAATAAGATCTTCTTTTGTAAGCTTTTTGTCAAGGTATGCTTCCACCCATTTTTTAAGCTCTCGATTTTCTCCTATTCTTGGGAAACCAACCACCGAAATCATCTTGCTTTTTCAGCCTCCCTTTTTAAATTTTTGTTTAAAAGCAAACTCATACAGAAAACAAAAAAGTCTTTACTGCCATCAAAAAGTTTTGTGCACATCAAGGCAGTAAAGACCTCATTTTTCTTTTTTTGATATATCTTTTTAGCAAAAAACAATAAACTCTTTAAGGAAAAAAGTATATTTCATCTCAGAAGCAAAAAAGACAAAATAACCCCCTTTGGTCTTTACCACCTTGACTGTGCTTCCCACCGAAGACAGTCCAAGGCATCTCAAGCAGGCAGGTCTCCTGGCTCGCACCTCATCCAAAGCCCTCTTTGGCCTTCCCAGAAGGCAAGCTCCACTTTTCAGAAGAGGAACCACACCTTCCAGTGGCAAAAATTTTTGAGGGCTTGTCAGTGCTCACAGTAGCGGGGGCTGCAGCGGATTTTCACCGCTTTCCCTATTAAGCCGCCAAATGGCAGCACCTGCTTGATAGGTAAAAGGCCTGTTGCAAATATTTAGTTTTTTTATTTGTATTGAATATTTGCAATGAAAATTGGCAATTGCATTTATGCAACACATTTTATATCAAACATGTTAATTGAAAAGTTAGGAATTGTCAATATATTAAAAGGTCAGTGATATATATTCTTGCGATTGCAACAACAAATGAAACTTTAAAAACAACAGGGCTATCTTCATTGAGGCTATAAATAATTTTGTTTATATTTTGATTCTTACTAAGAAAGAGAATTTTTATTTTACACAAAATTATTTAAAATCTCATCGATATTGAAGTCGTTATTATCGAGGAGATAAGCAAGTGAGTTTATAGATTTTTTAAAGTTTTATCATGTTCACCAATATTTCTAAGAATTATTGCATCTTCTTTATACTGCCATGTCAGTCTTATTCCCATTGTAATAGTTGTTTCAAATATATCTTTCGTCCCTTGTATTTTTTTAGTTTGCAAAAAAGGATGGTATGGATTTTGTAATAATAGTTCTAACTTTTTCTTTAGTATCTTTTTTACATCTTGTGGCAATTTGTTTACTTTTTCTTTGAAAAGTTGCGAGTAATAAATCTTCATTCGTCATTCAACCCCAAATCCTCAAATAACTCTTGCAACAAATTAGCCACCAAGAGTTTGCCTTCCTGAATCTTCTTCTCTACAGTTGCTTCTTCTCTTTGCCACTTCTCAGAGTAAAACCACGCCTGCTCTTTCGGAATAGTTACTACAGGCGTTAAAATTATCCTACCATTCTTCTCCTCTATTTGTAATAAATCACCTACACGCAAGTTCAATTTCTTCAGAATTTGAGCTGGAATTGTCACCTGGGATTTTTTCTTTATTTCAACTATCACCATTTCTCACCTCTTAAAGTTAGAAAGTTTTACTTTCTAACTTTAGTATATTCTCGCTAAATATTTTCTTGACTTTGTCAGTTTGAAGCTCAAAAAGCTTGGGAGGACTGGGATTGACAAAATATGGACCTCAATTTTGTCACTACATCATTTGCTAATACCAATAAATTCTAAGCCTTCCTCATATGTCATGAAGTTTTTTGGACCCTTTATCTTCATTACATTCAGTATATCTCCAGCTTCTCCCTCAATTTTTTGCTTTATCAAATATTTCTTCCCTTTTATCTCTATTTCAAAAAAGTTCATTGAATATATTGCTTCCATTATCCTTTCACTACTTATTCCTTTACCTTTTCTCCTCAAAATATATTCCAATGTCCTTTGCAGTAAAAATGCCAAAAAACATATCACAAAATGTCCTTTTATTCTGCTTTCTGTAAAGTGATATATCGGTCGCACTTCTAAACAGCTTTTCATTACTCTGAATGACTGTTCTATCTTCCATAAATCGTGATATGCTCCTAAAACCTCTTCTACATCCATATCCTTTTTGCTCGTTTGAATTGCATAATAACCGTCAAATTTCTCATCTCGTTTTATCGCTTCCTCATCCAATACATATTCTTCTGATTTTGATTTCTTCTTCAAATATTTCCTTGCACCTTTCTTTTCTAAGGCTGTTATGCTTCCTTTGTTCTCTAAAAGCTCTTTGGCTTTTCTTACCAATCTCTCTCTGTCTTCTTTGTCTTTCTTGGCTCTCTTGCTTGAATACGTTATTATCAAATTCTCTTCTATTTTGAACTCTTTACCCTCTTCATCCTTGACAATATTTGTTCTTTCCAATACCTTATATTTGAATTCATCACCATAAATTTCTTCAGCATTCAAACATCTTTTGCCATCAAGTCTTTTATATCCTTCTTCATTAAAAACTTCATCTAAAATTTCTTTACTTGCATTCTTTAATCTGCTTGCTACTATATAGTCGTACCCAGCTTCTTTTATCATCTTTAAATTTATTCTGCTGTTAAGCCCTTTGTCTGCTACTATTATTATCTTATCTATACTAAATTTTTCCTTCAGCTTCCTCAGTATCTTTACCATCGTCTTGCTATCTATCGTATTACCAGGAAAAAGTTCATACCCTATCGGTCTGCCTTCTTTGTCCACCAAAAGCCCTAATACAACTTGCACTTCATTTACCTTGTTGTCTTTGCTAAACCCAAAATTTTTAAGTTCATCCGCTCTACAACTCTCAAAGTATATTGTCGTCACATCATAAAACACTACATCAACTACCATCTTAAATAAGTCTTTATTTCTCTGATACAGGTATGTCTCTAAATCTTCTTTTACACTGTCAAGAAAATCTAAACACCTGTACAATTGATTCAAATCTATATCCTCTTCAAATCCAAAATATTTGCTTCTCTGATGATAAGTTCTTAGTTTGCTCATTGGCTCTATCAATCTCTGTATGGTCATTAAAAAACTTACTTTGTCTACATCAAATTTTATCTTTCTCTCTTTTGCTGCTTTCCCTTTTAAAAACTTATCAATTTCAAGCTCCTGCCATAACTTTCTGTATACAATGTATCCCCAGTTTTTTACAACTGCATCCGAAATATCTTCTTCAGATTCAATAGTAACAGCTTTTGCATTCTCAGTAGTTGTTTCAGCGACAATATCAGATAGTTTTTTTACAATGTTTTTAAAAGCGGGGTCATCTTTGAGAATATCAAGTCTACCAAAGTTAAATAGTACTCTTTGCTTTACTTTACCATTTTCACGGTAATTTTCGACTAACCTAACATACTGATAACCGCCAGCATTAGTAATTTTGACAAACATATGGCAACTCCTTGAAGATAGTTTGTTATATTGTACCACAAAATATTTAAAAAGTCAAGCAAATTCAGTATATATTAAGCTAAAATTTGTCCCTACATTTTTTAAAATTTTTTATTTTTCTCTTCTTGAAACCCGCATAAATTAAGACTTTGTTATTTTTTGTTAGCTCAAAAACACCTCTTAACTGACAAAGTCAAGAGTTCAATTTCTTCAGAATTTGAGCTGGAATTGTCACCTGGGATTTTTTCTTTATTTCAACTATCACCATTTCTCACCTCTTAAAGTTAGAAAGTTTTACTTTCTAACTTTAGTATATTCTCGCTAAATATTTTTGTCAATTTAAAATATTAAGTCCAAGAATTTCAGCATATCAATCTTTTCCCTTATTCCCATTCCCTTTGTTGTAAGATAGTTTCCAACCATACAACCATTTATTCCACATTCATATGCCATTATTTCCTTATCTCCAAGTGCATTTTCCTTTCCGCCTGCAAGAAGAATAGTCTTTTTAGGAAGTATAATCCTAAATAGTGCCAGAGTGATAAAAATTTCGTTTTGGTCTATGATCTTCATATCTTCCAGAGCAGTACCTTTTATAGGGTTTAATATGTTGATAGGGACAGAGTCAACATCTAATTCTCTCAGCTCAAATGCAAGCTTGATTCTTTCAATCATGTCCTCACCCATTGAGATTATTCCACCGCTGCAGATTTCGAGACCTGTCTCTTTTGCAATTTTTAAAGTCTCTTTCTTTTGCTGCTGAGTATGGGTGGAGCAGATATTTTTAAAATATGTGCTGGATGTCTCTAAGTTATTGTGATACTTTACAACCCCAGCTTTCAATAACTTTTTTGCCCTTTCTTGAGTAAGAAAGCCGAGTGATGCGCACAAAAGAATGTTATAATTCTTTGAGATATATGAATAGATGTCTAAAATTTTTTCGAATTCTGAGTCATTAAGCTTTTCACCACTTGTGACTAAGGAAAATCTTTTTACTGGAAAAGATATTACATTCTCAAGATACTCTGTTACCTCATCAAGCGTTGCAAGATCTTTTATCTCAATTGAACAACTGTGATGGATAGACTGGGAGCAAAACTTGCAGTCTTGAGAACAAAGTCCCACCTTTGCAGGATAAATGGAGCAAAGCTCAATTGTGTTTTCAAAATAATGTTGTTTTATAGTATTGGCAAGATTTTTTACCAGGTCTGCATCATGTTTTGCGATTTCATAAAGTATAATTGCCTCATTGAAATTAATATCTCTCTCATACTCAACTATCATTTTTTCAACTTCTTTAACAAATTGAACTGATTGAAGAAAATTCAGCAACTAAATCATCTCCAAACGAAAATGTTTAATTTTAATGATAGCATAGAAATTACAAATAGTAAACTATAAATTAAAATACGGTTTACATAGAAGCACAAAAAAAATTGTTCCAAAGAAGAAGATACGAAAGATGTCTAACAATAAAAATAAACTCGTACAAAAATTGTTGTTTACTGGTGCAAGGTTTTTGAAGAGAAAGTTGCCTTTTTGTTTTTGTTGAATTGATGCTGGTAAACACTTGCTTTTTCTAGTCCTGTGAACATTTTGTGCTTTAAAATTTTTCACACGATTTAGATGTTTTTGCCTTTTTAATTCCAATTTAAACCACCTAAAAACCCAATAAAAATGGCGGAGAGAGAGGGATTTGAACCCTCGGTACCCCTTTTGGGGGTACACACGATTTCCAGTCGTGCGCCTTCGACCACTCGGCCATCTCTCCGCCTCTTTGTTTTTTCACTTTATTAATTATAAACCAAACTTTAAGTTTTGACAATGGTAATTGCCAAATTGTACTTCCATGCCTCAACAAATCTTTTTAGAGAGAATTAATAAGAAAAATAATCAAAACCATAGATATAGCAGTGTATTTGCCGATATTTTCAAAGAAATTTCCCAATTTGGCTTCTTGACATATTTCGAAAAACACTCTATAATATTTAGGCCCCCTCTATTTACAAAAAAAAAGAATAATGATATAATAATAATGTTTTAAAATGTAGTAAAATGGTGAAAAATAGCATGTAGCTTCAAAATTAAATAATTTTTAAGAGGGGCAGTGATGTTAAGGTGGTTGATAAGCTACACCTTCAGCAGATCAAAAAGGACATTGAAGCCCTCAAAGGCGAAAAAGTACTTGTGCGCGCAAACAAAGGACGCAAAAAAATGATTGAAGTAGAAGGCATCTTGGAGAACACCTATTCAAATATCTTTGTTGTCAAGTTCCCCATTGACAGAGAGTGCAAACAGTTCAGGTGTGTGACCTACACCTATTCAGACCTTATAACAAATACAGTTGAAATTATTCTTTGTAGGACAAATACAAAGGTAAATGTTATGTAAAAAACGGCTTTTTATCAATTTTACTTGTATGTTTTAATTATAACCAAAAATATCAATTTGTCAACACTTTAAAAAGAGCTTATTCTAAGTGCGTAGGAATAAGCTCTTTTTTTATTTTACATATTATCCGGACGTTCTTGCATATATCTTATTAGGGAGAAGGTGAGTTTGTGGAGGTTAACCTTAGAATTGGATAAAAGGTATGAAAAGATTGAGTACATGAACGTGTATGGGTCAGACTCACAGAAAGTTATTGTAGAGGGTGAGATCTTACTTCCTGAGATAAAGCCCGATGTCCTAAAAGTATTGCAGACAGATGCAGATGTTTTTGTCACAAGCGTAGAGGTTTTGAACGACAGGGTGGTGGTTCAGGGTGAAGTGGATTTTAAAATAATTTATCTTTCAAATGACCCACTCAAAAAAATCTCGTTTGTTTCAAGTTCTGCGCCCTTTTCTAAGGTGTTTGACCTCTTTGGAGTTAGACCTGGCATGACATATGAGGTTAAAGATGACCTAATATACAGCTACTGTTCAGCCCTCAGCACAAGAAAACTTTCGGCAAAGGCAATAGTTGAAATCAGCCTTGTTGTCAAGTCGCCGACCTCAATTGAGTATTTAGATTACATTGAAGATGAGTCAGTAAAGTTTCTAAAAGAAAAAATTACCATCTCTAATCCCCTTATAATTACAGAACAAATTGTAAAGAAAGAAATCTTAGACATTCCCCAGGGGAAACCTTCAATTAGAGAGATTTTGCGCTCATTTGCAAGGCTTTCTGATAAAAATATCAAATTTGATAGAAAAAAACTTTCTATCGATTTGAAGATTGATGCCAAAACCCTTTATTCGCCTGATATAGGGCAAAATCCACTTGAGATGGTAGAACATGAGATGTTTGCCGAGCATTCTATTGAACTTTCTAACATCCCCGATGACTTAGAACCTATTGTAAAGTTCTATATAAAAAGCTTCAAAATATCTCCAAAGACAGATGAGGTAGGAGAGCTAAGAAGAGTCGAATATGATATTGTTGTAGAAGCCAAAGTTGCATTCAACAAGCTTGATATAATTGAGCCTATTGTAGACTTATATTCAACAATGTATGAGCTAAAAGAACTGAAGAAATTTTTAACCATAGAGCAGTTTGTTGGAAAGACCCGACAAGTTCATACTATCAAAGAAGTAGTATCACTTCCGAGTGAACCTGAACAGATTTTCTCAATATCTGGAAGAGTAGAAATTGACATGGTAAAAGCTGAAAAGAATGCTGTACAAATAAAAGGGGTACTTGTTGTATTTTTGATTTACATCTCGAAAGATGAACAAGACCTCATAAAAAGTGCAGCCACCCAAATTTTGTTTTCAATCAAGATTGACTTAGAAGGAGTTGAGGATCAGGATAAAATTTATGCTGATATAGAGATTGAAAACCTCTCATTCTCTATTCTATCAGCAAGCGAGGTTGAAACAAGAGCACATTTAGCTATTGAACTTTGGGCAAAACGTACACAAACCACAGAAATTATAAGTGATGTTGAGGTGCGGGGAGAAATAGAAAGAGATGATAGCAGATTTGCTTCAATTTACATCTACACAGTCCAGAAAGGAGACAGCCTTTGGAAAATTGCAAAGAACTACAGAACAACAGTCGAAAAACTGATTAGTTTTAACCAATTAGAAAATGAGGAGATTTTCCCCGGTCAAAAACTTTTGATAGTAAAATAAAAAGCTGCCTCTTAAAACTTTTACAATGTAGCTTTTTGAGGCAGCATCTTTTTTACTTAAGACTTTACAGGAGATTTTTGGAAAATAAGCTCTATACACTTATTTATATCACCTGCACCAATTGTTGCAACAATGTCTCCTTTTTGAGCTATTTTTAAAACAAACTCCGCTATCTTCTCAAATTCACTTATATACTCACATTCAATCCCTGCTTCTTTTAGTTTTTCATATAAGTCTTTTGAGCTAATACCATATACATTCTTTTCCCGAGCAGCATATACATCTGTTACAATAACCTTATCAGCTGTTGCTAAGCTCTTCACAAAATCTGGCATAAGACTTTTGAGTCTACTGAAGGTATGTGGCTGGAATATTACAATAACCCTTCCATTTGCTAATTTTTTCAAAGTGCTAATTGTTGCTTGAATCTCTGTTGGGTGATGTGCATAGTCATCATAAAGAAGTATGCCGTCTAAATCACCTATTTTTTCAAGTCGTCGCGATGCACCACCAAACTTACAAATGGTTTCTTTTATAATTTTTGTGTCAATTCCTAACAAGTATGCAACTGTAAAAGCAGCAAGGCTGTTGTATACATTATGGAATCCCGGGATGTTGAGTTTAATATGAGAAAGCACTTTTGAATCTTTACTAACAATATCAAATTCATAGTAGCCATTGCAAGAGGTTATATTATCAGCCCAAAAATCTGCAGGTGTTTTAGCAGAAAAATATATCACATTTTGATGCAAATCTTTCAAGGCTGAACATACATTTTCATCGTCAAGATTTGCAACAACAAAACCGTTTTGAGGAATTTTTAATGCAAATTTTCTGAACGACTCTTTGATTGAGTCTATATCTTTAAAATAATCTAAATGGTCGTTCTCAATGTTTAAAATTACGCCAATAGTTGGATTGAACTTTAAAAAGCTGTCAACATATTCGCATGCCTCAGCAACCAGATACTCATTTGAACCAATACAAAAATTTCCACCAAGCTGTTTTACAAACGCCCCAACCAAGATTGTGGGGTTTAAAAGTGCTTTTTTAAGAATATATCCTATCATTGAAGTTGTTGTCGTTTTTCCATGTGTGCCGGCAACTGCAATGACGTTTTTATAGGCTTTCATAAGCATTCCCAGAAATTCTGCTCTTTCATAAACTTTAAGTCCCATACTCTTTGCCTTTACAAGCTCTGGGTTGTCTTTTGAAATAGCTGCTGTGTAAATTACTATTTCATCGCCTTTTATGTGACTTTCATCATGCCCTATATACACGTTGATGCCACTTTCCCTTAGCATCTTTGTAGTTTTGCTTTCTTGCATATCAGAACCTTCTACAATATGTCCCTGATTTTTAAGAATAAGTGCTATTGCACTCATTGATATTCCACCAATGCCAATCAAAAAGAACTTGTTCATCAAAAAAGCTTACCTCCAAAAACAGAAGTTTTACCATGTTGAAGTTCTCCTACATTCTATATTATACATTCTATATTATACTTCTTTTTTGTTCTCATTGTTAAAATATTTTTAAATTTTCGAACGTTCATTTAATTTTTCTTTATATCATTCAATAAGTATGATATAATTATTCTCAACATTTAGGCTTTTTGTGTTGGAGGTGTACCAGTATATTATGGAAAAAGCAGGAAAAGCCGAAAGGCTTATATATATTACAAATATATTAACGCAAAATCCAATGAAAGTTTTCAATCTAAGCTTTTTTTGTGAGAAATTAAACTGTGCAAAATCCACTTTAAGTGAAGATATTGACCTTATCTCAAAGGTGTTTGACGCAACTGGTCAAGGCAGGCTTGAGACAATAAGCGGTGCTGCCGGTGGTGTTTATTACATTCCAATTATGAGAAAAGAGGATGAGATAGAGTTTTTGCACTTTTTGAAAAATGAGCTTCAGAATCCAGAGAGGATTGTATCTGGTGGTTTTGTGTATATCAACGACATTGTGTTTTCTCCAGAGATAATAAAAAAAGCGGCAAAGATTTTTTTGAGGCTTTTTTTAGAAAAGGAAATAGACTATATTGCAACTGTTGAGGCAAAAGGGATTGCGCTTGCGTCTTATGTTGCCCAGTATTTCAACAAACCCTTAGTTGTTGCGCGAAGCGGAAGTAAATTCACAGAAGGCTCCACAGTAAATATTTCGTACATCTCGGGCACAACTGGCAAGATTGAAACAATGACAATGGCAAAAAAGGCTATAAAAAGGGGTTCTAAAGTCCTGTTTATAGATGATTTTATGCGCGGTGGCGGAACTGTTCGTGGTATGAAGGACTTGCTCAGTGAGTTCGACTCTACATTGGTAGGAGTGGGGGTTTTGATTGCCACAAAAGATAAAAAGAGCATTGATATAGATTATAAAAGTCTTTTGATTTTGGAAAAACTTGATGCAGAAAATAAAAAGATTGAGTTTTCTATAAATAGGGATGTGATTTCATGAAATTTATATAAAATGCAACAAATTTAAAGAAAAATTTGTCTAAAATATTAAAGGGAAAGATTGAAGAATGTAGAATATATAAAGTAAATACAGAAAAAATTTAACATGGAGGATGGACTTATGCAGGTGACAGATGTTAGGATTAGAAAGATTACAAATGAAGGCCGGATGAAGGCTATTGTGTCTGTGACGTTTGACAACTGTTTTGTTGTACATGACATTAAAATTATCGAGGGGCAAAATGGCTTGTTTATTGCAATGCCAAGCAGAAAGACGCCAGAAGGTGAGTTTAAAGACATTGCACACCCGATTAACCAAGAGACGCGTGATATGGTGCAAAAAGCCGTGATTGAGAAATATGAAGCTGTAATTTCAGCTGGAGAATAAATAGAGATAAAAAAAGGTTTCTACCTACAGGACTAGAAAGTTGAAGGTAGAAACCTTTTTTGTTTATGATAATGTGATTATATTTACACCGGGCACAAGGGTTGTTATTATCCTTTTTTCTTGCCCGTTTTGCAAAGGAAGAATAAGAGTAAAACCTTTTATCTCAAAGCTATTTTTGTTGTCAACAAGCAAGGTTGATTTGTCGAGTGGAGTGATAATAACATTTTTCAGGGCAAGTTCGTAGTCTATAAACTGCTTTACGGTTGGTACCCACAAGAGTTTTTTAGAAGAGAGATACGACACAAGCCTTAAACTGTGGTCAAATTGAGGACTAAGATATACATTTTTATTCCTTGTTATAAAAAACTTATTTTTCTGCATAGGGTGTGCAAAGTAGTCGTGAATAATACAAACTCCGTTTTCATTTACAAACTTTTCAAGTTTCGGCTTTGTCAGCATCTTCAGCAAATTTCTATACCTTACAGAATTCCATTGGTACAAGGATTCTCCTTCACCAAAGTTGTAGTTTTTGAAAAAAATTTGAGGGTGTTTGTTTGTCTGGTTTGGCTCAAGCATGTTAAGGTCATCTAATTTTACATCCAAGTATGACCAGCAGTACTTATAACCGTACTTTAAAAAGAGATTAAATGTGTAGTTTTTGCTTGTCTTGATCGCACCTTCGCTTTTTAATCCACCGCAACGGGTACCATCAGAGAGACTGTGGTCTATCCAGTTGTCAAGCTTTAAATGGGATGTAGCCTCAAGGGCTTTTTGAATCAGCTGGGGTGTGTTTTCTTCTGCCACAGGCGATGCCGTATGAAGCACAACTTCTATACCCTTTTTAGCAAGAAATTCTATCAAATTTTTGTACTCAGGATTGTCAAATCCAGGTATTCCCTTAACTGATTTGTAAAAGAAACCCCATGTTATTGGAATATTATATCCAACAAATCCTTTTTTCATGAATGCTGGGTCTTTTGAATCTGTTGTACCAAACATCATAGCTTTTATGATAGAAATCATATTTGAATCAGAGTGGTGTGAGAAGACTAAAATTCCTTTTCTTCCGTCAGGTGCACGCGATTTTATAGCATACCTAAAGTCTGCAGGGAAGATGAAGAAAGAAAAGGTCTTTTCAAAGTCTTTCCTGAAAAACTGGGTTGTTGTCCATATATGTTCTTTGTTCTTTCCAATCAAGAAGTACTTGATATCCTCAGAATTTGAGAAAAACAAGTACACATTTGCTTTGTTTTTAAGATTGTAAGTTTCGATAGAATCATAATTGTTAGCGTAACCAATTGAGCAACTTTCGAGTTTAAGATAAAAATCCGAAAGAGAGTCTGTTACATACATAGGGTTTGTGAATTTAGAAAGCGAATAGTCACGCTTTAAGATAAAAAGAGGCTTAGTTTCAAGGACAAGGGGTGAGTATTCCTTGAAGACTTGATGGTTTACTTTTGACTTCAGAATTTCTTCAACCTCTATGACATCTTCGGAGGAAGATATAAAAATCTTTCTAATTATCTTTTGAAAGCCATTTTCAAATTCCTGTTCTATCAAGTTGTTGTATTTCTCAACACGCTTGAGTAGAAATGTATACTTTGATGGTTTTACAAAACTTGCTTTAAAGTTTCTAAACTGCACAGTTTGAATGTTATTACTATTTTGTGAAATCTCAAAAGTTATATACTTTGCATCAGTTGGCAGGGGGAAGGATGTCTTAAATGTTTCCCAACCGGGTGTAAACTTTATTTTTTCTGCCAAAGACAGTATCTTTGTTTTGCTTTCATTAAAAATAGCTATTTCAACATTGATGTTTTCCTCTTCTTTAGGATGATTAAGGGTTTTATAGTCCACTTTGTAGTCAAACTCAAGTACTGCAGATAGATATTCTTCCTTTTAAAAAGATAGGTGGTGATGTTATTTTATAAAATACATTTAAGGTGTGGAAATCAAGTTTTAAAACTTTGTTTTTGCCTACTGTCAAGAATGAAATGTCAGAAGGTTCACTTTTTTCAAACTTCCAGTGTATAGATCCGTTTTCGATAAAAGGAATATTCACTGAAAAGCTTTCTTCTTTTTTTGCTGAGGTAGTATTTAAAAACTCTGGGGGTAAAATCTTAGCAACAACTTGATTTCCTCTTGATATTTCAACTATGTTTTCTCTTGATTCAATTTTGAAATGTGTTTTTTCAGGTAATGTTTGTGTGCCTGTTGCAAGTGTTGGCTCAGGAAAAGCTATTGTTATGATTGCAAAAAGCAAAAGTATTGCAACTTTTTGCTTCAGCATCTTTTCTATCAGTTGCTCCCTTCTTTTTCTTAAGTGATTTCTGGATAATAATTATATGTGGGTTGTTGATAAAATTCAATTAAAAATCTTAGTCATTTTGTTTAATAAATTTAACAATATCAGATACAAACACAAATTTTATATTTTCTCTTTGAGCATCTTTTACTGCTTCTTTAAATGCCTCGATAGTTGTAAGTCCGCCGTCTTGACCTAAATGTCCTATTCCCACTGCAAAGCCCTTTTTCTTTGCAATGTTAAAAAGGAGTCTAAATCGGTCTTGTATAGATTTTAATTCGTTCTTTGTATCTACAATAACATCGTGAGAAATAACATCCACACCTTTTTGCTTTCCAATTCTTGGGAATAGCGATTTTGCTGATGCAGTTGAATCAACGATTATCATGTTATTTTCTTTAGCTAAGTTACAGAGCTTTTCTACTATTCTATCATTTGTACAAACAAGTGTTCCAAAATGAATACTAAAGCCTCTACTTTGTGGAATGTTTGCCATTGCATCTTTGAATATTCTCTCAATCTCATCATCAGGAGTGTTGTTCATAATACTTCTGGAAGCAAGCCAAATGGTATTTTGGTCTTCTGGTTCCATAGAAAGATGTATCAATGCCTCTTTTTTCTTTTGACTGCACATAAGAGCAATTTTATTTGAAAAGGGTAAAAATGGCATAATTGCCACATTGAAAGGAGGGTCAATCTCTAAGAGTTTTTGAACCTCTTGCTCGTCCATTCCTGCATCTTCGAATATTAAAGCTACATGAGCTTGAGATTGTGATGAGGTTTCAACAGCTTGTGGTTTTGGATTGTAAAAAATATAAACAAGAGCAAGAACAATAAAGCAACAGATAGCAAGTAAAGGAAGAAAAAATTGGCTTAGCTGTGCCTTTTTGATGACAATGAGGATATATCTTTTTATTTTCATGATTCTTTTGAAGGGCTTTTTGAGTCTCTTATAATAAATTATTCATTCAACATTTTTAATATACCACACCATTTCATTTTAGATTTTTCAAAAACTCTTCAAACTGCTGGGTAGACTCAATAGCATACTTTTTATGATACCTTACCTTGTTATACTCCTTGACCAGTTCCTCAATGATACTGCCATTTACAAGTTCACCTTTTGTAATCAGCCTTCCCATCTCGAGAGGAGTAAGTGTTGGTTTCAGGTTAAAGTTTTTCTTGTAATAGAAGTATTCCATTGTAATCTTGAAAATGATTCTGAGGCGCAAGTTCAAATCAGCAATCTTTTTGATATTTATCTTTTTAATCTTTATCTTCTGTGCTTTAACTTTTGACATACGTTTTGTAAATATAAAGGTCTTAACGTCAGTATAATTTTGACCTCTTTCTACCATTTGAATGTTTGCTGTAGCTTTTTCTAAAAGAATGAGAAAATTTCTTATAATCTCACTAATTACATTTTTTAAAAGTCCAAAAGTTTTGAAAATTAAGAATCCCAAAATTCCAAGTGCCAAAAGATAACCGATTATGTCAAGTATTTGAGAAAGTAAACTCTTTTTTGCAGACTTCATGTTCTTGAGAAAATCAGAAAGGCCGTCTGCAGAGTTTGTTGCAGATTTGGTTGGGGCCAAAAGTGAATTCAAAAACTCCACTATTTTCTTTATTACCATAAAGATAAATCTTATTATATCAACAATAAGGTCAACAATATATGGAGCAATTCCTTTAAATCTGAATAAAAAAAGTAGAATTACAATAAATACTATGCTAAGAAACATATTTATAAAGCTTATACTTGTTGAAATGCTAGTTTTTCTTCTGTATCTGCGGCTAATTATGTTTTCCAAGTTTACCCTATTGGAAAGATACACACTTGTTATAAGAAAGATTATTGAGTAAGTGGTATATTGGTTTATAATGTTCTTTGGGACATTCATAAAGCTTGAAAGTGCACCAACAATTACAATAGCCCAAAGTCCAGCTAAGATTGCTCCGAGGGAGATGTTGACTTCTTCTTTTTCATAAATGAAGTAAGAGTGAATATAAAGCCCCATGCAAAATATTTGACCTATGAACATTTCCAAAATTCCATAAGGCTTTAGAACAATCAAAGCAAAGCCTTGCGGGATTATTATTATGAACAAGATATTTAAGATCTTTTCCCACAGTCCTGTGCTTCTTTTTTTGATAAGATATGGAATTAGCAAAAATAGAGCATTCATTATCAAAAATGATATAAATAGATTGGATGGGTCCTTAGGCATGACAAACGAAGAAAACATCATAAAAATTGGGAAGACTAAGCTTGTTATTGCAAAAAGGTATATATATTTTGTTATAAACTGATTTGCATTTTCCAACTTGATTCACTCCATAAGCTTTTTACTGCTATAAATAATAGTATCACTAAAGATAAGTAGGATAAACATGTTTTTGCATACTTGGCTTACAAAAAAATTCAAAAAAATTTGTTAAAAATTAATAAAGAAAAAGGGTGAAAAGTTGATGTATATATATAATGTAATGAAAAAACTAATAGATTATGTAAGTTCTATGGAAGACATTCCCATAGCGGCAGCAGTGCTCAAAGATGGTGAGATTATTAGTATACAAAAAAATGATAGCAAAAATGCCATATTTCACGCAGAAATCCTTGCGATACTTGATGCCACATCGAAGTTATCTACAAAGGACTTAAGAGGCTGCGAGATGGTTGTTACAAAAGAGCCTTGTCCTATGTGTATGAGTGCGATAGTTCTAAGTAAGGTTGATAGGCTTTACTTTGGTGCAAGGGACTTTAAAATGGGAGCTGCAGAATCTTGTTTTAAGCTTTCTCAAGATCCAAACCTAAATCATAAAGTTGAAGTAATAGGCGGAATATGCGAAGAAGAATGCAAAGCCCTTTTAAAGAGTTTTTTTGAAAAAAGAAGGATTTAAAGGTGGAAATTCAAAAGATAAGTTGTGTAATGCTGAATTTTTAGGGGTATATATGTAATAGAAGGAATTCTTCAAAAGTTAAAAAGGTAGTTGTAGTGTAAAAAAATAATTTGAAAGAAGTAGTAATAAAATTTAGAAGAAGAAAGGTTGCGAGGAAGAAATGGAGAATAAGTTTTTACAGCTTGTTTTTAATAGCAGTCTTCAACTTGTCAAGACAATTGAAAAGGAGATACTTTCATTTTTGATGAGAGAGGCAGATGTTACTGCGGAAGAGCTTTTAGAATTCAAACTTATTGTAAATGAGCTTTTAATAAATGCCATTATTCATGGGAACAAAGGTGATAGTTCAAAAAGTGTGAAGGTAAAAATAGGGGTTGTTGATAAAAAACTTAGTTATATTGTGGTAGAAGATGAAGGTGAAGGGTTTGATATTGAAGAAGTGTTCAAAGAGTACACACCTTATGTGGAAGGTGAGAAAATTGAGGATTTGTACGAATTTGGACGAGGACTTATGATTGTTTCTTCTCTTTGTGAGAGGGTAAAACAAAATCAAAAGGGAAATAAGATTGTCGCTCTTCGAAGGCTTAAAAGAGAACAAGTCGATCATGTTTGATAACCCTTAATTGTCTTAAACTGTTAAAGGTTATAAAAGGCTGCGAAATAATAAAGCAGTCTTTTTTTATTTACCATTTTAGCAATTCATCTTGACCAATCTTGTGTATTTTTTTGAATTTCATATTGCAATTCCTCAAAAAATTGAGTAGAATAATAGCAAGTTGACACACAAATCCACATAGAAGAATAGGTGATGAAAGGTATGCTCTCTGCAACCAGAAGGCAGAAAATAAAGGAAATCTTAATGGAAAAAAAGAGCGTAACTGTCACAGAATTGTGCAATATATTCAACGTATCAGACGAAACAATAAGGCGTGACCTCAAGAAACTTGAGCAGGAAGGTATTATTGAAAAAAACTATGGAGGAGCAATTCTAAAAGAAGGATTTACTATTGTTCCACCTATTTCTCAAAGAGCAAAGGAATTTATAGAGGAGAAAGAGAAAATAGCAAAAGAGGCTGTGAAGAGAATTAAAGAAGGTATGATTGTAATCTTAGATACAGGTACAACTACTCAGCAGATAGCAAGAAATTTAAAGACAGCACAAAACATAACGGTGATTACAAATAGCGTAAATATTATAAACGAGCTTGTAACAAACAGCAATATTAACCTTTTCCTGGTTGGTGGTAAAGTAAAGAGTTCAAATTTTTCCATAGTAGGTCCTGAGGCGCAAAAAAGTTTTATGCAATTTAGTGCTGATATAGCGTTTATTGGAACAAGTGGAATTTCACTCGAAAAAGGACTTACCACCTCTGACATATTCGAAGCAGAGGTAAAGAAGGCAATGATTGAAAGCAGCAGAGAAGTAATAGTTGTTGCAGACAGCAGTAAGTTTTTGAAAAATGCTATGGTTTCGTTTTGCAGTTTGAATAAAATCACAGAGATTATAACCTCAGGGGAAATTGATAAGGATCTTATTGAAAAGTTTAGACAAAAAGGTGTAAAACTTACAATTGTATAATACGGTAAGTCTATTTTGAAAGGAGCAAAATTGATTCCATGAGTAAAATTCTCACCATTGACATAGGTACAACAGCTTGCAAGGTGATAGTTTTTGACTTGCAAGGTAATATTTTGGCAATGTCGAACAAAGACCCAGAGGGTGCTCAAAAGGTTATTGAAACTGCAAAAAAGATTTCGTATCGCTTAGGTTATGTTGAGGGAAAAGAAAAAATCTCGAAAGGGGAGAGCCTGTGAAATGGAAAAAGAACAAGTTTTGCAGAGGATTCATGAAAATGGGCTGGTTGTTGTAGTAAGAACAGAATCAAAAGAGAAAGCACTTAAAATTACAGAGGCTTGTATAAAAGGTGGAGCCTCAGCAATTGAAATCACATTTACTGTTCCGCATGCTGATGAGATTATTAGAACTCTTACAGCTTCCTACAGCGAAGATGAAATACTAATCGGCGCAGGGACAGTTTTGGATGCGGAGACTGCAAGGATTGCAATACTTGCTGGTGCTAAGTTTGTTGTAAGCCCATATCTAAATGTAGAGATGGTAAAACTTTGCAACAGGTATAGAATTGCATCTATGCCCGGGGCTATGACTATTAAAGAGGTGGTTGAGGCTTTAGAGTGTGGTGCTGATGTTGTGAAGATTTTCCCCGGAGAGCTTTTTGGTCCCAAAATAATAAAAGCTTACAAAGGACCTATCCCGCAGGCAAGGCTTATGCCAACTGGTGGTGTTGACCTTGACAATGTTGATGAATGGATGAAAGCAGGAGCTTTTGCAGTTGGTGTTGGCAGCAATATTACAAAGTACGCAGCAAATGAGCAATACGATAAAGTAGAAGAGGTTTGCAGACAGTTTGTAGAAAAAATAAACAATGCAAAGGGGAAGGTATAGATATGTTTGATGTGGTGGCGTTTGGCGAGATAATGTTAAGACTATCTCCACCCGGATATCAGAGGAGAATACAGGCATCCTCTTTTGACATCAACTTTGGCGGTGCTGAGGCAAATGTGGTGGTTGCGCTGTCCAACTTAGGAGCAAAAACAGCGTATGTTACTTTATTTCCGCCAAATCCTCTTGGCGATGCCACAGTGAATTACCTGAGAAAATTTGGGGTTGACACAAGCGCTATTGTGAAGAAAGGTAAAAGACTTGGGATATACTTTCTTGAAAAAGGGGTTGGGCAAAGGCCATCATCTGTTGTCTATGATAGGGCAGACTCTGCAATAAATGAGGTTCAACCAGGAGATATAGATTGGGAGAGAATTTTATCTAATACCAAGATATTCTTTTCCACAGGCATCACTGCAGCGTTGTCTGAAAATGTCTTAAATGAGCTAATTTCTGCGTTTCGTCTTGCAAAGCAAAAAGGAGTAAAGGTTGCGTTTGACATAAACTTCCGTTCAAAACTCTGGAGCTATGAAGAAGCACATGAAGTAATCTCACAGCTTATGCCATATGTTGATATTCTTATTACAAATGAAGAGCATGTAAGAAGAGTGTTAAAGATCGAGATTGAAAGAGAGTATTTTGATGGGATTGACCTGAAAGAAGAAGGACAAAAGATTCTGATTGAAAAACTGCAAAGCAAATACCATAATTTAGAAAAAGTAGTTTTAGCAGCAAGAAGAAGTATATCTTCTTCTAAAAACATATTTTTTGGTTATACAAAAGATGCAGATGGTAATATAGTTTTTTCATCAAAACGAGAGATAGAAGTTGTTGACAGAGTAGGAGGCGGCGATGCATTTACAGCAGGAGTAATTTATGGGATTTTAAATGGTCTTCCTGAAAAAGAGATGCTTGAGCTGTCAACATACATGTGCGCGCTAAAGCACACCATTGAAGGCGATGCTGCACTTGTGACCCTTGAAGAAGTAAAACAAGTGCTCTTGCAAGATGGTCATGGTTTGATGAAGAGGTAAAAAAAGCTAACTATTTGGGTTAGGAACAAAAGAAAAATGAATCAAAAAGGTTGTAGAAATTTAGGAAGAAAGTAAGAGAAAGGCTTTTGAGTGGAGAGGGCAAAGAGATTTACAGTAGAAGAAAGATAGAAGCAGTATTTGGGATAATAAAATAGAGGGTTGGATAAAATTGCCATCCAACCCTCTTGCTTTTTACTGGACTTTTTACTGGATAAGTTCAAGTTTAGTGCTCTCAAAATAGTTGACTCTGGTTATTTCAAAAATTATCGTTTTTGAGAAATCCTTTTGGTTTTAGTCCTCAGGTGGTTTGTACTTGCCTGCAACCAAGTCTTCTAAATCTTTTAATACCTTTTGAACCTGTTCTTTTGCAATCACGAAATCAGACTTTCCATTTCGAACAACCATGTAAAAATCGTCATTGTAAGGGATGTACTCCATCACATCAACTTTTTTATTGACAAGATAGAACTTCATGGTGACCTCAGGTGTGCCTGTTGGTTTTTTGTCATTTTCTCCGTCTACTAAAAGACCAATAATCTCTTGATAGAACTTTCTGAAAGTGTCTTCTGGAATTTTTCTGCCGTCCACTGTGAAGTTGTACTGATACTCGTCTGCTTCTTCTTCACTTCTTGCTTTTTTGATAAGCTTTTTGTTAAGTATCATTGTGTGCTTCTTGTCTTTTGTTATAACTTCAATTTTGTCAACATAGTCAATGTTCACTATATAAGCGAACTTCTCAATCAAATCAAATGGTTTTAAGGTATTGAGAAAATCTAACTTGTAACTTGCCATTGTGAATACCATGTTAGAACCTGCAAGCCTGCAGTAAATTAAGGAGTCGTTCATGTTATTGCCAATATACAGGTGCAAGGTGTTTTTGTTGTCCTTTACAATAAGCTCTGCTCTTGGGTCTTTGAGTCCATATTCAGGCTTGTTTGGATTTTCATCAACAATTTCTTCTACACTAAAGTTTGGAACATTTTCTACAAGCTCTGAAAGCTTATCACTTGAAACTCCGACAGGCTGACTATAAGGTTGAAGTAAATTCCAAAGTCTTACATAATACTTCAATTCGTTGTCTTGTTTATTCTTTTCATCTATCTTCTTAATTTCAATGGTTGGCTGACCTTTTCTCACAAGTTTTACATACTCGATGTTCTGTGTATCAATCTCTGGAATTCTTACACTCAAAAGTTTTTTGGGTGATATTGTAAAGTTTTCTGCATGATTAATCCAAACAACATATATCTTTGGGTCACCTTTTTTCATAAGGTAATAAGTGGAAGTTATTGGTGTTTCAGACCCAAGATAAAATGTAACTTTCTTTCCATTGCTGAGTGTTGCTTCCACAATTGATTTTGGATTGTCAAGACCGTATTTTTTAAGGTCTTTTGGGTTGCTATCAGCAATTTTTTCTGCAGTCATCTGAGCACATGAAAAGGCGATGTCGTCAATCTTGTCTTGGTCAAAGTACGAAGGGTTATTTATTCCATTAACAATCCATTTGCCCTTTACCTTTTCAAGAACAAGGTGGACGTCGTCATGCTTTATATCGATTTTTGTGATTTTATTTCTGTCGAAATTAGTTACAGTAACAGAGGCTGAAGAGGACTTTTTTTCTTCAGCCTCTTGTTTTTTCTTGTTCACATAGCTTACATAAAAGTACGCGCCAATTACAAGAACCAAAACCAAGAGTACTGACACAATTGTAAAAAGCCTGTTTTTCCTCTTTCTCATAGATGTCTCCTCCTCAGCCATACAGTTAATCCTAATACCAGAATAACAATTGGTATTCCGACAACAGTGATTGCTGCCCAGACCATAGCCTGTGTTGTGCTAATGTTAAGCCTGAAGGTTGTAAGGTCTTTTGGTTGAATTTGCAGAGTATCTTTTTTATCTTGTAGCCAATTAAGAGCATTTATTACAAAGTTCAGATTTCCAGGAACGCTCTTTGAAAATTGACTGTTCAAAAATGTTGCATTGCCAACTATTACAACCTTTGCATCTCTTGGTCGGAGCTTTGTATTGAAAGCATCTGCTTTGTCGGTGATTGCAACAGCTAAAGTAAATGGGCCGCTTTTATCGCCTTTTTCTTTGCTGAGCGATGTTGAGGTCAAATCCTTTCTCAGCCATGAGTTAGATGTTGTTGTAAGAAGTTTTTCAACTGTAATTGTTCTTTTTTTGAACTTTGTCTCAACAATTGGCTGGGCATTTGGTATGAGCATGTACATGTTGTTAAGGTCAATTGGGTTTACAATATCGTGTGATTCGAGCTTTGGTAGTATCCATACAGGATTTCCTGCATTGTAGTTGTTGTCACCTTCCATGACAATTCCATGTTCGAGTCTGACTCCCAAGCTTTCAAACAAGCTGTTGAAGTTTTTGAGCTCGTCTTTTAGTATGTCCATCAAAAACATTACACGCCCGCCGCTATTTATATAGTCTTTTAATTTTTTGAGCTCAATGTCTGAGATATCTGTCTTTGGAGAGATTACTATCACAGCTGTTGCATCTTGTGGCACACTTTTTTCTGTAAGGAGATTCAAATCTCTTATCTCATAGTTTGCAGCTTCAATCTCACTTGAGATGCCAAGCCTAACAAGCGTGTCCTCTCCATGACCTTTTAGCTCGTACAAAACGGGGCTTTTGTCAGATGTAACATACAAGATGGCAGGTGTCAGTTTTTGTTCTATTGTAAGACCGGTTACATTTGATTCGCCTGTCTGCTCATTGTATGAATAGTCAACCATGTCGTATCTGTTTATTACTCTGAACTTGTTGCCACTTTCAACAATGAGCGACCCTTCATCTATTTGTGTCTCACTAGTTTGATATTTTTTAACAAACCCTGGGTTTTTATATGGGTCTATGTATTTGATTTTTACATGCGAGGATTTTTCAGCATATTTTTGGATAAACTCAGAAATCACAGGGTTTTCATTTCCGGTCGGAAAAAGGGCATAGATAGTGACATCCTTTTTTAGATTTTTCAAAAGGTCAATCGTGGGCTTTGAAAGTGAGTACAGCCTGTTGTGTGTAAGGTCAAGCTTTGCTGGAATTTGACCAACCAGAAGGTTTAGAACTATAAGAATAGCAATTACAGATGCAGTTAGCATAGCAGCGTATCCGCCATATTTGAACTTTCTTGTTTTAAATGAGCTTTTTATACTCTTTAAATCAAGCTTCACCATTTTCTTCCCCCCTTTTTTAGCTCCATCTTCTTTTTTCAAGCACTCTTATTGTGAGGAATATGAACACAAATATAAAAGATAGATAATAAGCTATGGACGACAAGTCCAAAAGACCATTTGTAAATTTTTGATATCTGCTCAGAAGTGAGAACCATTTGAAAAATCTAACTATAGCATTATCATAAAACTCTGGTTTTAAAATGTATACTGCAACAAATGCTCCCGCTCCTATAGCTGCTGCTGATACACTAATGATTATATTTCTTATGGTGAGGTAAATCCACGCGCAAACCAGACCTACAAGGATTAGCACAAATATAAATCCTGCAACTCTGTCTGTTGGAAGAGCGCTTTCCAGCCAGTCTATAACCCATGTCAAAAGCAGGGCAGAAAATGTCACAACAGCTGCAATGAACTGGTTGTCTGTCAGTGATGATATAAAAAGACCTATTGAGATAAATGAACAGCCAAGAAGGAAAAATCCTATATATGCACCCAAGGTTTCTGCAACAGGAATGTCGCCGTAAAAAGAAAGTATTGTGGGATACAATACGGTAACAGCAATGGTAATAACAAAAACAGTAACGGCAGCTAAATACTTGCCAAGCACAATTTCAGTAAGCTTCAATGGCGATGTTAAAAGGAGCTGGTCTGTCTTTGTTCTTGCCTCTTCACTCAAAAGTCTCATTGTAAGCACCGGCACAACAACTAAGAATATGAATGTTATGTTACCAAGCACTAATGTATAGTTCGGGCTTGCTGGAAACAGGTTTGACACTGCAAAGAAAAATCCTGAAATCAAAAGGAAAAATCCCATGAATATATATCCTGTTGGTGTTGAGAAATATATTTTTAGCTCTTTTTTCAAAACTGCACTCATACAGCTTCAGCCTCCTTCTCCTCGGTTGTGAGCTGCAGGAATATCTCCTCAAGCGTCAGGTCAACCGCTCTCATCATCAGAATAGGAAGTTTTGCCTCGCTCAGCGCATAGAATATATCTGCCCTTATATCTATATCGTTTTCCGATTCAACAATGACCTCAACAGTGTTCGGTTCTTTTGGACCGATAAATTCAATGTATTTTACACCCGGCACCTTTTCAAGTATTCCATAAACCTTTTGTCTTTGACCTAAAACCCTTAGTTGAAGTTTGCTTCCATGGGTAAGCCTTTTAGATAGATTTTCGGGCGTGTCACTTGCAACTATCTTTCCCTTGTTGATTATTAAAACTCTTTCGCAAACAGCACTGACCTCTGGCAGGATATGTGAACTTAAGATTATTGTGTGTTCGTTTCGAAGATTCTTTATAACAGACCTTATTTCGATTATCTGCTTTGGGTCAAGTCCAATTGTGGGCTCATCCAAAATCAAAACAGGTGGATTTCCAATTAAAGCTTGTGCAAGCCCAACTCTCTGTTTATATCCTTTTGAAAGATTTTTTATGAGCCTGTTTCTCACATGGGCAATGCCAACAGTTTCCATTATCTTTTCCATGCTTCTCTTTTTCTCTTTTTTGTCCACCTTTTTGATATCGCTCACAAAATCAAGGTATTCTTGAACAGTCATATCAAGATAAAGCGGTGGGTTTTCTGGCAGATACCCAATTCTTCTCTTGACTTCTTCAGGTTCTTCTAAGATGTCAAATCCGTCAACATAGGCTGTTCCTTCTGTAGGTGATAGATAGCCCGTTATGATGTTCATGGTGGTAGACTTTCCAGCACCGTTTGGACCCAGAAAACCAACAATTTCCCCCTTTTGTACCTCAAATGAGATGTCGTGAATTGCATAGTGCTGACCATACTTTTTGGTTAAGTGTTCAACCCTTATCAAAAATATCCCTCCTCAAAGTAGCATATATATACGTGTACAATCTTAATTATAGTATAAACTATAACATAATGTGTGAACAATTTGTTAAATCATCTTTTACTTAGTTTCATTCAAATTTCTAAAAACCACTTGCCGTCATCATAAAAAAGATTAACCATTTTTCCATATACCATGCATTTAAATCTTATTCCTTGTCCACCTGCTTTAAAAGCAGCTGCATTTTTCTTTTCAATTATTTTATCAATTTCATATGTCTTTCCATCTATCCAAACAAATGAAATAGGTGTGAGCACACCATCTTTTGAAAAATGAGCATACACATCTACAAATACCTTTCTCATTGTCCACCCCTCCTGCTTTCTTAACCAGAAATTATTTGAAATAGGAAATGGGGTGAATTATGTGTTCATCAATGGGATTAGACTTCAAAGAAGGCTGTGTCAGAAAAAGTGCTGGCTGTACACAAAATTGACCAAATCGTCTTCTCAAGGTATCTAAAGTCTTTTCTAAGGATTCTAATTTGCACTTTTTAAAGTAGTCAAAGTTAAGCTGTTGCATCTCAAATTCTCCTACAAGGTCTGTTGCACGAATTCCAAGTGAACGCACGTTGGTTTTAAATGTCCAATTTTTTCTAAATATTTCAACTGACTTTTTGAATATTTCTCTTGCAAGATAGGTGAGCTGAGATAGCTTTTCTTGCCTGGTGATAGAAAATAGAAAATTGTCTCTAATCCACACTTGAATGGTAGTACATTTTAGATGTTGCCTTCTGAGCCTTTGGGCAACACTATCTGCTAAAATATAGAGAACATATTCGGCATCTTCAAAATTCACAAGGGCACGAGGAGTTGTTATGCTGTTTCCAATTCCTTTGATGTTTTCGTCAAAAAGCGGTGGTAAAACAGGTGTTGTATCAAGTCCATTTGCGAATATCCACAAAATTTCACCCCATTTCCCCAAAATCTTTTTAAGATATTCTACTGGAGTTTGAGCAAGCTGACCTACTGTTTTAATCCCATGAAAAATAAGCTTTTTTTCTGTACTTGGTCCCACATACAAAAGAGAAGATACAGAAAGACTCCACACTATTTCTTGGTAGTTTTGCTTACTGATAACTGTGACAGCATCAGGTTTTTTATAGTCACTTCCAAGCTTTGCAAAAACCTTGTTGTAAGAAACTCCAACTGATACTGTTATTCCAAGTTCATACTTGATTCTTTCCTTAATCTCGTAGGCAATTTTCCTACCATCTCCCAGAAGTTTTGTGCTCTGTGTTACATCAAGCCAGCACTCGTCAATTCCAAACGGTTCTACAAGATCTGTGTATTGGGAATAAATCTGCTGAGCAAGTTTAGAAAATCGCAAATAAAGAGGGTAATTAGGTTTTAGTATAACAAGGTCTGGGCACTTTTTGAGTGCTTGCCAAATAGCCTCTCCTGTTTGCACTCCAAAGATTTTTGCTATCTGATTTTTGGCAAGGACAATACCGTGCCTTGGCTCTGGGTCACCACAAACAGCAACAGGTTTATTCTTTAGCTCAGGCCTGTAGAGACATTCAACAGATGCGTAAAAGTTGTTCAAATCACAGTGGAGAATCACCCGACTCATTCAAAACACCCAAGTGAATAAATGTTTGTATATATTATATAACTGAACACTTGTTTGGTAAATAGAAAATAATAGAAACAAAACAAACTACAGATAACATAAATTTTTCAACAAAAAAGGACTCTCCGCTTTTTTGCAGAGAGTCCTTTTTGCCTTAAGCTTTATGTATTTTTTAAATCTTCACACCCTTTAAAAATGCGATATCTTGCATATTTTTCCCACATACTGATTCAATAATTGTCATATCCTTTTCAAGTTTTACAATTTTTTGAGTATTCTCTTCAGTTTGTTTAAATAGAGCTTGGTGTTCTTTGCTGTTATTTGAAATTACAGAGTTTAACAAACCTTCCATCCTTGCAAGCTGGTGAGTAAAGTTGTCGTGTTCAGCTTTGTTTACCTGTGCTAAATGTTCTAATGCTTTTAAGATTTGAGTATTTTCTGCAACTTGAAGTTCTAATTTTTCAACTCTCTTTTCGAGACTATCAACTCTCTTTTCAAGGTTTTCAACTCTCTTTTCAAGGCTTTCGACTTTCGCTTCAAGTCTGTCAAGTCTTGCCTCAAGCCTGTCAATCTTTTGGTCCAAGGTTTCAACCTTTTGTAAGATAAGCTCTAAGATTTCTCTATCACTCATCTTTATCTCCTCACAAAAGTTAAAATACGACTTGACTATAATTATAACTCATCTAATTTGGAAAAATCTATTCAGAAGATTATAAGAAAACATAGCCCAAGAAAATTAGGTATAAAACCCCACCAAACAAAAGTGCAAATGGGTTTACAGATTTTTTAATCTTAACCCATATAAGATTTAGAAGTGCGGACATAAATGCTAAGATAGCTGAAACCATTGTTATACCTCTTAAATTCCATGGTGTAAATATTATTCCAAATACAACTGGAACAGAAGATTGAAATACCATTGCACCTGTGATATTTCCCAGTGCAAGAGTGTCTTTTTTCTTTCCAATCCAGATAATAGAGTTTAGTTTTTCAGGTAGCTCTGTTGCAATAGGTGTAATGATTATTGAAAGTATTAGTGCAGGAACGCTAATCATAATTGCAACTTTTTGAACATAATCAACAAACAAGTGTGCACCATAGATTATAAGCAGCAATGAAAAAAGAAGCTGAGAAAGTATCCACAGAAGGTTGTTTGGGAGTTTTAAAAACTTTGTAAAGTAAAGTTCTTCCAATTCTTCTCCTTCGGTATCTTCACTCTCATCTGCAAGTGTCTTTTTGACATAGACAAGATAAGCAACGAACAGTCCAATTGCTATTATTGTCTTTATAGTTTTATGATTGTGAATAAATGTTGTCACAACTGCAACTCCATAAACAATGAGAAAGTAAGTAAGGTCGCGTTCGAATACGCTCAAATCAACGTTCATCTTCAAGGTTCTTTTCTTAAAAAGAGTGTAAACTATCACTGCAAGTCCAGTTATGAAAAAGGCCAAAGTACCGAGCATAAAAGGGGCGCCGGCAATTGCTCCAATACCAACATCATGTGAACTTTCTCCTTTGGCAAACAGAATTGCAATAATAGGTATTATGGTCTCAGGAAGGGCAGTTCCAACTGCTGCCAGGATACTTCCAACTGCCCCTTGTCCTAAGTTTATTCTTTTGCCAAACCACTCAACTGCATTTGTGAAAAAAGTGCAACCAAAAAGTATTATAAACAAAGAGAAAATCAGCTTTATAACATATGATATTACCACCTTAGTTATCCCTTTCTATTGTTAATGCTTCAAGCTAATACTTTAATAAGAATACTACTTTGATACAAAAAGTGTCAAGTGAAAGCAAATGCTAAATTTTTCAGAAGTATATTTTGATCTTATTCTTTATGAAAGTGACGTGTAAAGTATTTTACTACTTCCACAATAGGAACTATAGAAAGTGACGCTAAAATTATGATTGTCCACTGCTCAAAGTTTAAAAAGGTCAGTTTGAATAATTCTCTAAGCGGTGCAACTGTTAGCACTACAACCTGAAGCAAAAATGAAGCTATAAAAGCAAGGTTTAGGTATTTGTTAGAAAACACTCCCATTTTAAATAGCGAATTGATGTTTGAACGCACATTGTATGCATGAGTAAGTTGTATGAGGCTCAGTAGCATGAAGGTCATGGTGATGGCAGTTTTGTGGCCATATAATTTATTTCCAATAAAGAATACCAGCAATGTTATCAAGCCTTTAAGAAAACCTTGATACAGAATTGAAAAGCCAACCCCACCAGCAAATATATTTTCTTGAGTTTTCTTTGGCTTTCTTTTCATTACATCACTTTCTGCTTTTTCCATACTGAGTGCTAAAGCTGGGAAAGTGTCAGTAACAAGGTTTACCCAGAGAATATGAATCGGGTATAATACTACCCAGTTTAAAAGTGTTGCAAAGAACAGTGTTACAACTTCTCCAACATTTGATGAAAGCAAAAATTGAATGGTCTTTCGTATGTTGTCATAAGTCTTTCTTCCTTCTTCAACAGCTGCAACAATTGTTGCAAAGTTATCATCTGCTAAGATAACATCAGATACATTCTTTGTTACATCCGTTCCTGTTATTCCCATGCCAATTCCAATATCAGCTGCTTTCAAAGCGGGTGCATCGTTCACTCCATCGCCCGTCATAGCGACTATTTTACCATGACTTTTCCACGCTTTAACAATTCTTAATTTGTGCTCTGGAGACACTCTTGCGTAAACTTTTACCTCTTTTACTTTTTCTTTTAATTGTTGATCATCTAATTTTTCAATTTCACTGCCTGTCAGAACCTGCGAAAGTTCGTCTTTGTTTTTATCAATTATCTTCAATTCTTTTGCAATTGCTACAGCTGTGTCTTTGTGGTCTCCTGTTATCATCACAGGTGTGATACCTGCTTGATAGCATACCTCAACTGCATTGTAGGCTTCTGGGCGTGGTGGGTCTATCATTCCAACAAGTCCTATGAAGATGAGATTGTCTTCAATAGCATTTTTGTCATCTAATTGAGTTCTATCAATTTCTTTGTATGCAAAAGCTAAAACTCTAAGCGCATTGGAGGACATTTCTTTGTTTGCCTGCAAGATTTTGTGGTGCATATTTTCGTCAAGAGGTAGTATTTCATCATTTACCATTATAAATTTGCATATGTTAATTATTACATCTACAGCACCTTTGGAAAACACAAAAAGTTTTTCGTCATTTCTAATTTCATGCACAGTTGTCATCATCTTTCTAACAGAATCAAAAGGTATTTCGTAAACTCGCTTTAATACCTTCTCAATTGCATTCTTGTTAAAGCCCTTTTCATAGGCGAATTTTACCAAAGCAATTTCAGTCGGGTCGCCAATAAAATGAGGATGTTTATTAATCAAGTCTACCTTTACATCATTGCAAAGTGCCATTATGTGAAGCAAAGTCTTTGTTGTATTATCTTCATGTTCAAAGTTCTCAACCAGGTTATCATTGCAATAAATTTTTACAACATTCATCTTATTTTGAGTAAGTGTACCTGTTTTATCAGAACAAATAACTTCAACTCTTCCTAAGGTTTCAATCGAAGACAGTCTTCTTATGATAGCATTTCGTTTTGCCATTTTTTGAACACCAATTGCAAGGACAATTGTCACCACAGCAGGAAGACCTTCAGGAATTGCAGCAACAGCCAATGACACAGCTGTTAAAAACATTTCAAACGTCTCTCGACCGTAAAGAAGTCCTGTCACAAAAACAATAAAGGCAATTGCCAGTATTCCAAATGTGAGATATTTACCAATTTCTTCTAACTTCTCATGAAGAGGAGTTTTGGTGTCAATTGTGGACTGGATATTTACAAAATTTGCAATTTTGCCTATCTCTGTTTTCATTCCTGTTGCAACAACCACGCCTTTTCCTCGACCATACGTTACAATTGTTCCCATGAAAGCCATATTAGTCCTTTCTGCAAGAGGAGTTGACTCGTCAAGAACATTGTTTGCCTCTTTTTCAACAGGAACAGATTCGCCAGTTAAAGCTGACTCATCAATTTTAAGATTAACGCTTTCAATGAGTCTCAAATCTGCAGGGACGATATCTCCAGCTTCAATCTCAATTATATCTCCAACTACTATTTCATCGGTTCTGATTTGCATCAAATGTCCGTCTCTGTAGACTTTTGCATATGGCATATTAAGTTTTTTTAGGGCATCTATTGCTTTTTCAGCTTTCAGCTCTTGCGCGACTCCAAAGACTGCGTTGATGAGCAGGACTGCTACGATGATTGCAGCGTCTGCCGCCTCGCCGAGAAGGATTGATATAACTGCAGCAGCAAGCAGTACGAATACCATCACGTTTTTGAATTGTTCCAAGAAAAGAAGAAATATTGATTTCTTTTTTCCTTCTTCAATTATATTTTTTCCATACACTTTAAGCCTTTGTTCGGCTTCTTCGGATGAAAGTCCATTTAGAGTGGTTTTGAGGTTTTCCAAAATTGTTTCTATGTCCTTTGAGTGAAAATTAGAAATATTTTGGTTCAACTTTAAATTCCCCCTCCTCATGAGTATTTTGTAGAGTTTTTAGAAGTTCCCATCAAAAACTATTATGGTTTTAAAAACATCTTTTTAAAAGACAAATAAAAAAAAACTTTTAACATGTGATGTAAATTATCACATGTTAAAAGTCTCGCACGCCCTTTTTTGGGCCCTTATCCCCAGAGAAGGCAAAAGACCTCCTCGCGGATGTTGAGGATAAGGCTTTCGGTGCTACTCCCTTTTAACATAAACAAAAGGAGGTAGCAGTATTTAATTGTGTATTATATTCTACCTTAAGAAAATGAAAATTTCAAGCCATTTTTAAAATTTATGTAAAAGACTTAGATGCCAGAATTAGTTATAAAATCTATATTGTTTCAAACTATGGATTGAAATTTTGGGATATACATCTTAAAATTTTTCAATAGAAAAATTGATAACAGCTTGTGGCTTTGCACTGAAAGGGGGAAGGCAGGGTGAAAGGGCAAAAAAGACCTCTACAAACTTTTTTCAAATCTTTGGCACTTACCTTAGCAGCGCTAATAGTATTCTCTATAGGAGCTTTGGGTGGAACAATTGCAGCTTATATTAAAGCCATTCCCCCTGGAACTTTGGATGAAATTGTAGAAGATACAGTAAATGATGCTACAATAGTATTTGATGAAATAGGAAAAGAGGTAGCTACTTTAAACAGGGGGCAAAGTGGTGTTAGAGTTTCGTATAATCAAATACCCAAAGACCTCATAAATGCGTTTGTTGCCATTGAGGATGAAAGATTTTGGCAGCACAATGGAATTGATATAAAAAGGATTATTGGGGCATTTGTGCATAATCTTCAAAAGGGAACTTTAGCTGAAGGAGCAAGTACAATTACCCAGCAACTTGTGAGAAATAAGCTTTTGATGTTTGAAAAGTCGTTTAAAAGAAAAATACAAGAGCAATATCTGGCGATACAACTGGAAAAAAGACTTACAAAACAGCAGATTTTAGAGGAATACTTAAATACAATAAACCTTGGAAATGGTGCTTATGGTGTACAGGCTGCCGCATATACTTACTTTGGCAAAGATGTCTCAAAACTGTCTTTGGCTGAATGTGCGCTGATTGCTGGTATAACAAAAAATCCTTCCTATTACAATCCATTTAAGTTCCCTGATCATGCAAAGAAAAGACAAGAACTCGTACTAAAGAAAATGTTAGAGCTGGGGTATATCACCGAAGAAGAGTATTACCAAGCAATTAATCAAAAGCTTGTATATGCAAAAAATAGTAGCAGGAATTTACTTCCATACAAATATCCTTATTTTGTAGATTCTGTTATAGATGAGGCAATTGAAGTACTCCAAAGACAAAAAGGAATTACAGAAGAAGAGGCAGAGGACTTAGTCTATGGTGGAGGACTTAGGATTTACACAACATTGGACAGAAGCATTCAAAGCGCGATGGAGGAAGTTTTTTCAAATTCAAGGTATATGCCTACAGTTAGGTATTACGACAAAAATGGAATTCCACAGCCACAAGCAGCAGCTGTGTTGATTGATTTTAGAACAGGAGCTGTGAAAGGTATAATTGGTGGAAGAGGCAATATGAGTGCAGTGCGAGTTTTTAACAGAGCTACCATGTCTGTACGCCAACCAGGTTCTGCAATAAAGCCCATTGCTGTTTATGCCTTAGCTTTAGAAAGGGGCTATAGCCCATGGAGTGTTATATTAGATGCACCTTTTTCTATTGGAGGATATGCACCTAAAAACTGGTATGCAAATAAAACTGGCTATAGTAGCTACAAAGGTTATATGACCCTAAGACAGGCTCTTGTATGGTCGGCCAATGTACCAGCAGTAAAGCTTGCATACAAGTTGGGTGTTCAAAATGTTTACGAAAATCTCCGAAAATTTGGATTTACTACTTTGACCGAGGAAGACAAAAATAACTTGTCCATTGCAATTGGTGGTTTTACCTATGGAGTAAAACCAATTGAGCTGACAGCTGCGTTTGCAGCAGTTGCAAATGGAGGAGTGTATAAAAAACCACATTTTATCACAAAAATAGAGGATAGATATGGTAATACCATTTATGAGAATACAGATGATAGCAAAAGAGTGATGGAAGAAAAGAATGCGCAGCTTTTGACTTATATGCTTCAGAGTGTTGTAAAAACAGGGATAACCATTGGTACGAGCTTTGATTATCCTGTTGCAGGCAAAACAGGTACAACTGACGATAACAAAGACAGGTGGTTTGTAGGATATACCCCCGATTATGTTTTAGGTGTGTGGGTAGGTGAAGATGAGCCAAGGCCTTTGGACTATCTTGATGGAACAAATCCCGCAGTAAAGATTTTTAAAGGAATTATGGATAAGATTGTGAGTGAAAAGGGAATAAGGCACAACTTTACAAAACCATATAGGGTGTATAAAGGTTATGTGTATAAAAGTAATTCCAGAACATATAATCAAAATATTAACATTTCTTCCGCAACTCCTGGTACACAAGTTTTAAATGTTTCTACACCCTCCACTGCCAGTGTAAATTCAAATTCAAAAGAGGATTTTAACAATAATATAACACAGCAAGAACTTTCTCAAGTAAGAGTTCAAAATTCACCGGGGCAGAATGACACTCAAACAGTCACCCAGCAATTTAAAAACAATGAAGCTATAAAACAGTCCAACATTGCACCTTCTCAACAAACCAAGCAAAATAGTGAAACTTCAAATAAAACTACTGAACTACAGCCAATAGAGAAAAATTCAGCAGTAGGAACGCAAACCAATTCTGGGTCAGATTCGACTTTTCAATCCAATAGCCAAACTGTAAGTGATGAGATTTACGGTCAGTGAAGTAATAAATACAATTAAGAAGAAATAATAGAAGAAACATACTGAAAAAAAGGCTGTCACATCAAAAGGGTTGTGACAGCCTACATTTCTTTCATAGCTCATACTGATGGCCTTTTCGCCTTTTGCCCATAAGAGGACCTTCCAGCCAAAACATTGTTGTGTCCTCTAAAGCTTCTACAATTTCATGAAAATCTCCCATCCTTGTCCAAAGCATATCACCTTTTTCAAGTATGTATTCCCTCTCTTCTGAAATTACTTTTATTTTACCCTCAAGCACAAAATAGTACTCATCACAGTCGTGAGTATGTCTCTCTACAATGTTTTTTTGTCCTTTTTTGTAATAAGCAATTCCCCACGAGGAAAATCCTGGGTCACCAAACAGCGATGGCTGCTCATTTATATTTCGTTTTGGCATTTTCTCACCTCAAAAAATTCGTTTTTTCTCTTCAGTATGTTATACTTAAATTCTAACCCATAATCATTGCAATTAGAAGATATATTCAAAATTTTTTGCTTTTTATTTTAACACCCAATGTTTTGCAAGTTCTGTACCAAAATTGCAAGTTTTTTATTTTCAACTTGCAAGAAGCAAGAAATTTACCTCAATTTATTATTGAAGATTTTAAAATTTGTTGCTATAATTAAACTTAACCCATTGTATACATGTATGAATGTTGTTCTTTGCATGCAAAAGTATATAAGAATTTTACTCATAAAGAAAGAATTGTAAGCAAAAATTTCAATTTATATACAGGAGGTATAAAAATTGCTAAGGGAAGGGCAAGTTAGGATTCCATCAGGTTGTGCTATTTCTGGGTTTATAAACAAGAAGGGTGTGAGGGTTTCTGGTACAGACATTATAAATTCCATTGCAATTATGAAAGAGAGAGGAAATGGACTTGGTGGTGGGTTTGCAGCTTATGGAATCTATCCTGACAGGAAAGACTGGTATGCTTTTCATCTATTCTTTGATGATATAAAAGCAAAGGAGGACACAGAACACTTTCTAAACCAAAACTTTGAAATATTAGAGAGTGAGGTTATTCCAACAAGAAAAGTTTCAAGCATTCAAAACGCTCCAATTGTTTGGCGATACTTTGTAAAACCTCTTGAAAAAAGGTTGAGAGACACAGAAAAAACAGAAGAGGACTTTGTGGTGGACAGTGTTATGTTCATAAACAGCCAGATTGATGGTGCATATGTCTTTTCAAGCGGTAAGAACATGGGCGCATTCAAAGGAGTTGGGTATCCTGAGGACATAGGCGAGTTTTTCAGAATTGATGAATATAAAGCATATATCTGGACAGCGCACTCAAGATTTCCGACAAACACACCTGGTTGGTGGGGCGGTGCGCATCCGTTTACGCTGCTTGACTGGTCAATTGTCCACAATGGCGAGATTTCGTCATATGGCACAAATTATAGGTATTTAGAGATGTTTGGATACAAATGTACACTCAGAACAGACACCGAGGTCATGGCATACCTTTTTGACCTTCTTCTAAGAAGACACGGACTTCCTGTTGAGATTGCAACAAAAGCGTTAGCAGCGCCGTTTTGGAGTGTGATCGACAGGCAAAGCGAACAAGAAAGAGAGAAACTGAGAGCTATCAGGATAGTTTACCAATCGTGCCTTGTAAATGGGCCGTTTTCTATCATTTTAGGTTTCGCAAATGGAATATTAGCATTAAATGATAGGATAAAGCTAAGGCCGCTGGTTGCAGCGCAAAAAGGCGATTTTGTTTATGTTGCATCAGAAGAGTCGGCTATTAGAGAAATTTGCAAAGACCCAGAAAAGGTCTGGATGCCAAAGGGTGGCGAAGCTGTTTATGTTACTTTGGACGAAGGGGTGATAGTATGATTTCGCTATATGAAAACGAATTTGAGGTTGTAAGGGACGAGCTAAAGTGCATTCGCTGTAAAGTGTGTGTCAAACAGTGTGCAAACGAAGTTCATGAATATGATGAAGAAGAAGACAGAGTGTTTGCAGATTCTTCAAAGTGTGTTGCATGTCACAGATGTGTTGTAATGTGCCCAACAAAAGCAATTACAATCAAAAAGACAGAAAATGCATTCAAAGAGAACGCAAACTGGACACCTTCATATATAAATGAAATATACAAACAAGCAGAAACAGGCGGAATACTTCTGACTGGTATGGGTTGCGACAAGCTTATTCCCATTTATTGGGATAGACTCTTAATAAACGCGTCCCAGGTTACAAATCCGTCAATTGACCCGCTGAGAGAGCCAATGGAGCTTAAAACCTTTATTGGTAGAAAACCTGACAAACTTGAGTTTGATGAAAATGGTAATCTTAAAACCAAACTTCCGCCACAGCTTGAATTAGAAGTACCTATTATGTTTTCTGCGATGTCATTTGGCTCTATTTCACTCAATGCTTGCGAGTCTTTGGCGGCAGCAGCAGTTGAGGTAGGAACATACTGGAATACAGGTGAAGGTGGCCTTCATCAAAAGCTTTACAAGTACAAAGAAAGAGCAATAGTTCAGTGCGCATCAGGAAGATTTGGAGTTGATGTTGACTATTTAAATGCAGGTGCGGCAATTGAGATAAAGATAGGTCAGGGTGCAAAGCCGGGGATTGGCGGGCACCTTCCTGGTGAGAAGGTTGGTGAAGAGGTATCAAGAACAAGGATGATTCCAATTGGTTCTGATGCAATCTCACCAGCACCACACCATGATATTTATTCAATTGAAGATTTAAGACAGCTCATTTTTGCGCTAAAAGAGGCAACAAACTACACAAAACCAGTTGGTGTCAAGATTGCAGCAGTTCACAACGTTGCGGCAATTGCCTCTGGTATTGCAAGAGCTGGGGCTGATTTTATCACAATAGATGGTGTCAGAGGCGGAACAGGTGCAGCGCCGCTTAGAATAAGAGATAATGTTGGTATACCTATTGAGCTGGCTTTGGCAGCGGTGGACTCAAGACTTAGAGAAGAAGGAATTAGAAATCAGGTATCAATCATTGTTGCAGGGTCAATCAGAAATAGCGCAGATGTTGTAAAAGCCATTGCACTTGGTGCTGATGCTGTTTTCATTGGAACAGCAGCGCTGATTTCCTTGGGGTGCCACGTTTGCCAAAAGTGCCACACTGGAAAGTGCAACTGGGGTATTGCAACACAGGACCCAGTTTTGGTAAAAAGACTAAATCCAGAGATTGGTGCAAGAAGAGCGGCAAACTTGCTAAAAGCATGGGCTCATGAGATAAAAGAGATGCTGGGCCTGATGGGGATAAATGCTTTGGAGAGCTTGAGAGGAAACAGGCTTATGCTCAGGGCAGTTGGGCTTACAGAAAAAGAGATGGAGATCTTAGGTGTGAAGCATGCAGGAGAGGGGGTCTAAAAAGGTGGCAAAGAAGATATTTCCAAAAGAAGAGGTGTGTGTGGGCTGCCATTTGTGCGAGGTCTACTGTGTGTATGCCCACTCTAAATACAAAAAGCCAACTGTGAAGGCCCATGAGCTTGTAAAACTTTACAACAAACATAAGGATTCAAAACCAACTCCAAGGATTTTAGTTGAGGAAAAAAGTGGTGAGTGGACAACCTTTGCACTGCAATGTAGACATTGCGACGATGCCCCCTGCACTAAAGCTTGTATCACAGGTGCTATGAAAAAGCTTGAAGACGGAAGAGTCATCTGCGATGAGGAAAAGTGTGTCGGCTGCTGGTCGTGTATAATGGCATGTCCGCACGGGGCAGTAAGGCGCGGAGAGAACAAAAAAGCAGCATCTAAATGTGATTTGTGCTTAGAGCTTGGCGAGCCTGCGTGCGTCAAGAACTGCCCGAACGAGGCACTTGTAATCAAAGAGGTGTAAAAAAGGGGGAAATGAAACAAGATGAGATATGTTATAATAGGAAACTCTGTTGCAGCCTGTGGCTGTATTGAGGCGATAAGAAAAGTAGATCTCCAAAACCCTATTGTTGTAATCTCAGATGAAAAGTACAGGGTGTATTCAAGACCGCTTATTTCATACTATCTTGGTGGAAAAGTTGACGAGAACAAGATGTATATAAGGGATGAGGATTATTACGAAAAGAACAAGGTAGAAGCAATCCTTGGCAAAAGAGCTGTCTCAGTTGACTTCAAAAACAAAGAGGTTGTGCTTGATGATGGAAGTAAAGTAAAATACGATAAGCTCCTTATTGCAACAGGTGGGAAGCCTTTCGTGCCACCTACAAAAGGATTTGAGCTAAAAAATGTCTTTACATTTATCAAGTTTGATGATGTAAAAGCCATAGATGAAGCTATCAAGAATGGTGCAAAAAAGGCAATGGTTATTGGTGCGGGACTTTCTGGTCTTAAAGCAGCAGAGGCGCTTATCAAAAGAGGCTTGGAGGTTACTGTTGTTGAGCTTGCAAACAGGATTTTGGGCTCTATCTTGGATTTAGAGGCATCAAAGATAGTTCAGGATGAACTGGAAAAACACGGGATTGTTTTTAAACTTGAAACATCTGTTGATGAGATAATTGGGGATGGCAAGGTTGAAAAAGTAAAGCTGAAAAATGGTGAGGTTTTAGATACCGACATAGTTGTGTTTGCCATAGGTGTTGTTCCAAACATTGACTTTTTAAAAGGGACAGAGCTCAAAATCAATCGCGGAATTGTTGTAGATGACCATATGAGGACAAACCTTGAAGATGTATATGCAGCAGGTGACTGCGCAGAGGGGTATGACTGCGTCTATCAGCAGCAAAGAGTAATTCCTATCTGGCCGAATGCGTACAATCAGGGCGAGACGGCAGGTTATAATATGGCAGGAGTTGAAAAGACCTTTGACAGAGGCTTTCCAATGAACTCTATAGGATTTTTTGATGTGCATATGATAACAGCAGGAATTGTCATGCCAAACTCAGATGATATAGAGGTTCTTGTAAAGCATGATAAGGAAAAAAATAGCTATAGAAAGATTTACATCAAAAACGGCCGTGTTTTAGGGTTTATGTTTATAAACTCAATTGACAGAGCAGGTATGATAACAAATATGATAAAAGAGGGCTTAAATGTTGAGAGCATAAAGCACAGACTCCTTGACGATGATTTTGGATACTTAGATTTGCCAAAAGAGCTGAGGCAAGAGAAGATTTTAGGGGGTGCAAAAGCTTAAAATGGCAGATAAAGGTAAACTTACAATAGATGCGAAGGGTATACACTACAAAGAACTCAATGAGATGATTGAAAATGCGCTAAATGAGGGGTATAAAGAGATAGATTTAATAAACGTAAATGGTCAGCGCTATATAGGTGACGGGCTGACTTTCCCAGACAGAAAACTTAACATCTATGGCACCCCTGGCAATGATATGGCAGCCTTTATGAACGGGCTTACAATAGAGGTTTTTGCAAACGGTCAAGACGGTATTGGCAATACCATGAACGCGGGCAAAATCATAGTTCATGGTTCAGCAGGGGATATTATAGGCTACGGTATGCGTGGCGGCGAGATATTTATTAAAGGCAATGTTGGATACAGAGTTGGAATTCACATGAAAGAGTATATGGACAAAGTACCTGTACTTGTTGTTGGTGGCAAGGCGGGAGATTTTTTGGGTGAGTACATGGCAGGTGGAAGGATTATTGTACTTGGCCTTACTTTAAAGGAAGATGAGGAGATAACAGGGCTTTATTGTGGAACCGGTATGCACGGCGGAGTCATGTATTTAAGAGGCCAGCTTCAGCCGTATCAGCTGGGGAAAGAAGTGAAGATAGTTGATATGGAGGAAGAAGATTACAAGTTTATAGACAAATACGTAACAGAGTTTGTAAAATACTTTGGCTACAGCAAAGAGTTTATAATGTCAAAGCCATTTTATAAGCTAATTCCATACAACAAGCGTCCTTACGGAAAGCTCTATGCTTATTAATAAAAAATTTTTTAGTGGCCAGTGGTAATTTTGTTTTTGCCATTGGCCGCTTTATATTTTTCATAAACAGTGGAGGTGCAGTTTTATGGATATTGAGAAGATTTTGCTTGAAATGATAAAATATTTCAAAACTGATGTGCAAAGGATAAACCATGCAATAAAGGTATTTTCATTTGCAAGGCTGATTGGGAAAATGGAAGGGTTAGATGATAGTAAACAGCAGATTTTAGAGATAGCAGCTATACTTCATGACATTGGTATAAAGGTTTGTGAACAAAAGTATGGTTCTACTGCTGGGCATCTTCAAGAAATAGAAGGACCGGAGGTTGCAAAAAGTATTTTAGATGGCTTTGATATAGACCAAAAAACATTAGAAAGAATTCTTTTTTTAATTAGCAATCATCATTCCTATCACAAGATAGATGACATAGACTTTCAGATTTTAGTTGAAGCTGATTTCATTGTAAATATCTACGAGGATGGAATGTCAAAAGAGGCTATAAAGCTGGTCAAGGAAAAATACTTTAAGACAAAAACAGGCACAGCACTTCTTAAAACTATGTTTGAGGTGTGAGTGGAAAGCTTTACAGCAGTAGTTTGGTAGCACGGTCAACAGCAAAAGTGCGTGTTGAGGTTGAAAAAATAAAAAATGTAGGATGGTAGGAGGGGAAAATTTGTATGGACTTTTTTCTTAGTATTTTGCCAATCTTGCTGGTTTTAGTGCTTCTTATCTTTATGAAAAAGACTGCAGACTTTGCAGGGCTTGTCGGGTGGATTGCAACAGCAAGAGTTATTAACGAGTTTTAACTGGTTAAAATAGGAAGTGTAGACATTTACATTTATAAATTTTTGTTGTTGAAGTTGTTTATGAAGAGTGATATAATAACTCTCAAAGAGAAAATAAAAGTGGGTATTATTTTTACTCATTATTGAAACCGTTTTCTAATTTTGATTTCACTTTGATTTTGCTGTATTTCCTACCCCTAGCACATTTTAAATTTTTTAAAGTCTAAAAA
Source organism: Caldicellulosiruptor naganoensis (assembly GCF_026914285.1). NCBI lineage: Bacteria > Bacillati > Bacillota > Caldicellulosiruptorales > Caldicellulosiruptoraceae > Caldicellulosiruptor > Caldicellulosiruptor naganoensis. The sequence continues at coordinate 2,182,589 of NZ_CP113864.1, read as the reverse complement.
TCGGAGGTGTTTTAAAAAGTGTCAATTGAAAAGAAAGTGAATGATCTTTTGCAGAAGATGACAATTGAAGAAAAGGTGTATCAACTCACAAGCATTCTTATACAAGATATTTTGGAGAATGACAAATTCTCACCACAAAAAGCAAAAGAAAAGCTACCACATGGAATTGGGCAGATTACAAGGCTGGCAGGTGCGAGCAATCTGTCACCACAAGAGGCAGCAAAGACTGCAAATGAGATTCAAAAGTTCTTGATTGAAAACACACGACTTGGGATTCCTGCAATGATACATGAAGAATCTTGCTCGGGCTTTATGGCGAAAGGTGCAACTGTTTTTCCACAGAGCATAGGCGTTGCCTGCACATTTGACAATGAAATTGTTGAAGAACTTGCGAAAGTGATAAGAACGCAGATGAAGGCAGTAGGTGCACATCAAGCTTTAGCACCGCTGATTGATGTTGCAAGGGATGCACGCTGGGGAAGGGTTGAGGAGACATTTGGAGAGGACCCATACCTTGTTGCAAATATGGCAGTAAGCTATGTAAAAGGGTTGCAAGGTGATGATATTAAAGAAGGAATTGTTGCAACAGGAAAACACTTTGTTGGGTATGCAATGTCAGAAGGTGGAATGAACTGGGCACCTGTCCACATTCCTGAAAGGGAGCTGAGAGAGGTATATCTTTATCCATTTGAAGTTGCAGTAAAAGTTGCAGGCTTGAAGTCCATCATGCCAGCATATCACGAGATTGACGGGATTCCATGCCATGCTAACAGAAAATTACTTACCGATATAGCAAGAAATGAATGGGGATTTGATGGAATTTACGTTTCAGACTACAGTGGTGTGAGGAACCTCTTAGATTATCACAAGTCTGTAAAGACTTATGAAGAAGCAGCGGCACTTTCACTTTGGGCAGGGCTTGACATTGAGCTGCCTAAAATTGAATGTTTCACCGAAGAGTTTATAAAAGCTTTAAAAGAAGGCAAATTTGACATGACTTTGGTTGATGCAGCAGTAAAAAGAGTTTTAGAGATGAAGTTCAGACTTGGGCTTTTTGACAATCCATATATCAAAACTGATGGTATTGTAGAGCTATTTGATAACAAAGAACAGAGACAGCTTTCAAGAAAAGTTGCACAAGAGTCTATGGTACTTTTGAAGAATGACAATTTCCTGCCACTTTCAAAGGATTTAAAGAAGATTGCAGTAATTGGTCCAAATGCAAATTCTGTGAGAAATCTTTTGGGTGACTATTCGTACCCTGCTCACATAGCAACTCTTGAGATGTTCTTCATCAAAGAAGACAAAGGAGTTGGCAACGAAGAAGAGTTTGTTAGAAACGTAATCAACATGAAGTCTATTTTTGAAGCGATAAAGGACAAGGTTTCGAGCAATACTGAAGTTGTGTATGCAAAAGGTTGCGATGTGAATTCACAAGATAGGTCAGGATTTGAGGAAGCAAAAAAAGCAGCAGCGGACGCAGATGCGGTAATTTTGGTTGTTGGCGACAAGGCAGGTTTAAGACTTGACTGTACATCTGGCGAGTCAAGAGACAGAGCATCTTTAAGACTGCCTGGCGTTCAAGAGGATTTAGTAAAAGAGATTGTAAGTGTAAATCCAAACACAGTTGTGGTTTTAGTAAATGGTAGGCCGGTTGCACTTGACGGGATTATGGAAAATGTCAAAGCTGTGCTTGAGGCATGGTTCCCAGGTGAGGAAGGTGCAAATGCTGTTGCAGATGTTCTGTTTGGGGATTACAACCCAGGTGGTAAACTTGCAATTTCATTCCCACGAGATGTTGGTCAGGTTCCAGTTTACTATGGACACAAACCATCTGGGGGAAAGTCTTGCTGGCATAGGGATTATGTTGAGATGTCAACAAAACCGCTTTTGCCATTTGGCTATGGGCTTTCATATACCACTTTTGAGTACAAAAACTTTGCTATTGAAAAAGAAAAAATTGGCATGGACGAGAGCATAAAAATATCCATTGAAATTGAGAATACAGGAAAATACGAAGGAGACGAGATTGTACAGCTTTACACAAGAAAGGAAGAGTATTTGGTAACCAGACCTGTCAAAGAGCTAAAAGGCTACAAGAGAGTTCATCTAAAACCTGGTGAGAAGAAGAATGTTGTATTTGAACTCTATCCAGACTTGTTTGCGTTCTATGACTATGGTATGAACAGGGTAGTGACACCTGGAGTTGTTGAGGTTATGATAGGTGCATCATCAGAGGACATTGAGTTTACAGGAACTTTTGAAATAGTGGGAAGCAAGAAGGATGCAAGACAGCTTAAGCACTACTTTAGCAAAGTTTGGTGCGAATAATATTTGAAGTTCAAAGAAAACGAGGTTGCTGCACTTTTCCGAATTAAAAGGGAGTGTGGCAGCCTTATTTTTTTATAGCAACAATTTTTTAAAGGTAGTAAACATATTTAAAAAGGATTTTAGACTCGTAAAGTAGAAATATACAATCAAATTACCTTATTTAGTTTGAAGGGAGAGTTATTTGTGGAAAAAATAATTTCAAATTTAAATACACTACCTTTATTTGTGCTTATGTCAAAAAAGCTTACAAAATCTAAGTCCAATCTTTTAAAGCTCATTGCTGCTGCTTCTATGCTAATTGACCACATAGGTTATTTGTATTTTCCCAATAGAGTACTTTTTAGAATAGTTGGGCGAATTGCATTTCCTATTTTTGCTTTTCAGGTAGCAGCTGGTTTTAAGTTTACATCAAATCCTAATAGGTATTTAAAAAGGCTTTTCATATTTGCGCTGGTTTCACAGATTCCGTTTAGTCTTATGACAGGGGACCCATACGAGCTAAATGTAATTGCTACATTCTTCTTTGCAGCTGTAGCTTTATTTTTTATTCAGAAGAGATGGTATTTTCTTGTTATAATTCCACTTGCAATCTCTTATTTTGTTCCTATGGACTATGGAATATATGGTGTTTTGTCAATTCTTATTTTTTACTTATTTTTTGACATACCATTTTTGCAACTGATAGGATTTTGTATCCTTACATGGTTTGAAGTACACCTTATAGACTGGCCTGTTCAGTTTTATTCAATAATATCTGTAGTCCTGATTTTACTAATTAGAATGCTACCAGTTGAATTTGAACTAAGGCTAAACAAATACTTTTTTTACTGGTTCTACCCTGTTCACGTGCTGCTTCTTGTTGTGATAGGAAAGATGTTTTAAAATGGAAATTTTCAAAGATTTGTAATTTTGAATGTTTAAAAAATGTGATAAGATTATGATAAGTTAAAGACAAATTAAAACAAGAGAGAGATTGTATTAAAAAGCCTTTTTGAAAGGAGCAAAAAACAGAATGCTAAACATCAAAGGAAAACTCTTCTTAGCACCAATGGCAGGGTTTACAGACAAGGTATTTAGAAGCCTTTGTAGCAGGTTTGGTGCAGATGTTACCGTAACTGAGATGGTGAGTGCAAAGGCAATCACAATGGGAAGCCAAAAGACAAAAGAGCTAATTTCGTTTTCTGAAGATGAAAAGATAAAAGGTGTTCAAATTTTTGGAAGCGACCCACATGTAATGGCTGAAGCGGTCAAAATTATTCAGGATGAATTTGAGTACGATTTTATTGACATAAACATGGGCTGCCCTGTTCCAAAAGTTGTAAAAAGCGGTGAAGGAAGTGCGCTGATGAAAAATCCTTCTTTGGCAGCAAAGATAGTTGAAGAGGTTGCAAGGGTGAGCAGGAAACCTGTGTCTGTAAAGATACGAAAGGGATTTGATGAAGAAAATTTAAATGCGCCAGAGTTTGCCTATATCATGCAAGAAAGCGGAGCCTCTTTTATAACAGTCCATGGCAGAACACGCACACAAATGTATTCAGGAAAAGCTGACTGGGAGATAATAAGAAAAGTAAAAGAGAAGGTTAAAATTCCAGTTGTTGCGAACGGCGATATAGTGGATTTTGAGTCAGCAAAAAAAGCGTATGAAATAACAAGAGCAGACAGCATCATGATAGGAAGAGCAGCGCTTGGAAACCCTTGGGTGTTTCTTCAGATAAAAGAGGGATTTGAAAACGGGCAGGTTACAACAAGAGTCTTACCTCATGAGAAAATCAAAGTTGCAATTGAATTTTTCAAGCAACTTTGCATTGAAAAAGGCGAGAAGATGGCAGTGCTTGAGGCAAGGAAGCATCTTAGTTTTTTTGTAAAAGGTATTGAGAATGCAGCAAAAATTAGAGATAGAATTAACAGAATAGGTGAGGCAGGAACTTTAATTTCCTACCTTGAAGAGTTGAGAGCAGAGCTTGAACAAAAGTCAAAAATGGTCGATAATATCATATGAGGAAAAACTTATTTAGGACTTTGTGACACAATCAAGAGATAAGAAGGTGACAGATTTGAGAGGAATAAAGTGTATTTTTGTTTTATTGATAACTTTAATATTTGTTTTAAACCTTTTAATACCAGTGAGGGCGCAAGCTACTTTCGAATATACAGCAAATTCTGATTATAACAAGATGCTTAAAAATACCACTACTATTCAGCTTCCTCAAAATCCTGTGTCAAAAAGGTCTCTTCTGTTTTTGTCTGCCTTAGGTTTTTTTAGCTCAACAAGCAAGACAAGGATAAAACCTGCTGATATTCTCACAAAAGAAGAGGCGCTTTCAATAATCCTAAATTCTGCAGGTAAACAACAAGATGCTTTTTTGAGGGCAGAAAAATTAGAAGCAAAAAGGCCGTCTGGTTCAAAGCTTGTTAAACCCTATAACTACCTTTATTTAGGGTACATCCAGCTTGCGTATGACATGAAAGTAATTTCAAAAAAAGAGTATCAGGATGCAATAGCTCAAGTCCAGCCAAGCCAAAAAGATCATGAAAAAATGACAGCTGACCTTATAAAAAAGAACAATGAAATTGTCTCAAGGGCTGTGTATGAAGGAAGACCCTACTCATATGACGACCTTGTGTTTGTTAGGTCAGCACCTGCAACAAGGCAGGAGGTTTGCCGCTGGATTGTTTTGACACTCAAAATTCCTCAAAGCTATGAGAATTTAGCGCGGCTTTACCCTGATTATGACAAAATTGACAGCAAATTTTTGTCTTCAATAAATACCCTTCTTAAAAATGGAAGCTTAGTTGGAAGGTCTGATGGATATCTTCACCCGGATGACTACATAACATATGAGGAGCTAAGTTTCATCTTGTATAAACTTAAAGACTATATTGTAAAGGCGAACAACCTTAAAAAAGAGCCTGTTGAGATAAATGGTGTTCAGAGATACTCTGATAAAATAGTAATAACCTGTGAAAATGATGCTGGAAATAATATAAACATAACGCTATCGCCGCCAAAACAAGACTTTGTTGTAATAACAGATAATGGGGCGGTTTTATCCTCTTCTTTGCAACAAGGAGATTATATTGACCTTTACGTAAATAACAAAAATCAGGTTGTATTAGGTGAGGTTTTATCCAAGGCTGGTACAGTTACAGTGAAGGGTGTTGTAACAAAGATTGATATAAAAAAGAATACAATTCAAATAAAACTTTCAGATGGCAAAGTATATAATCTTTTAGTGGCTCCAAAAGCTACAATTTACGATACAAGAGCTCAAAGAGCTATAAATCTTTCGGATTTGTCAGTGGGGAATATAGTCCAGACTACTTTCAAAAAGGAAAGAGCTGATAGCATCACCATTTTGTCTTATCAAGACCAAGATATAAACAAAATAGAAGGTGTTATTTCTCTGATTGCAAATGATAAAATTATTATAAACTCAAACGGAAAACTCTTGTCATTTTTGCTGTCGCCTGATACAGCTTATATTGACAAAGGTGATTTTACACGTATGCTTACAAAAAATAATTTTTATCAAGGCATGAAGGTTTTGGTCGGGGAATATGGTGGCTATGCTCAGTATATCAGCACTACCTATGATGAAAGGTCAGAGGACGTAGTTTCCGGCATACTTTATGAAATTGACACAAACCTGAATTATGTAGAAATCTACAACCAAGACGGTGTCAAAAAAAGTTACAGGTTTTCAAAAAAGCTTGGGCTCAAAGTTATGAAGGATGGAAAGCTTGTATCGCCTGATAGCCTTTCAAAAGGCGATATAGTATATCTTTATTTTAACGGTGATTTTGTAAGAGCTATCACTGCAAGCTCAAACCTTCAGCCAAAGATTGCTAAGATTGAGGATATCCAAAGGAACCCCATAACTAAGATGCCTCAAAAAATATATCTCAATATTGATGGCAAGGTATATGGTCCTTATGATTTAAATAGTGAAGTTGAGGTTGTAAAAGATGGCAAAAAAACAAGTTTGAAAGATTTGGCTTCGGGGCAATTTGTAAAAGTTACAGGGTCATTCTTTGGAATGTCTGCAAATATTAAAAAGATTGAAATTTCAACAAATGAGTATGTTAAAAACATCTATCTTGCCAAGGCATCAATAATTGGCGGAAATTTGTATTTATCAAACATCTCAATCTTGAGAAACAACAAGTTTGAAAAGCTATATGACTATAAGACATTTAAAATTCCAGCTGATGCGGTGTTTATTGTGGATGGTAAAAGACAGGACAGCATTCCTACTTTACAAAACTTTTCAGTAGTGGTAATTACAAAAGATAGGTTTTCGCAAGAAGTGTTGGGTACAGTTTTTGCACTCTCAAAAGGTTCATATTCTGTAGTAGATGGTGAAGTTACAGGAACAAGTTCAGGGACTATTCTGCTATCTGGAGAGCAATTTAACTTCAGCCAAAATTCATACATTATTGCAAATGGGCTTGTCTCAAATGCTTCTTTGAAGGTTGGAGATGAGATAATAGCTGTGACTGATGGGAAAAACTTGGTTGTTGCTAAGTACAAAGAAGCAGTCTCAAAACCAATTATTGTAAGAGGAGAAGTTTCAGAGATTTCAGAGCTTGAATATATAAAACTCAAGAACTACGTATACCTTGATAAACAAAACGGTTGGCAGTTTGTCTCAACTCCACTTGTACTTTTGTATGACACACAGACAACCTATTGTGATGTCTATGGGATAAATAATCCTGAGGACATCTTAGGGCTTCTTAACAAAAGCGTGTATATTATACATGATGGAAAGTATGCAATGTCTGTAATTGATGCAAGTTTTGGCGGGTATATAGTTGTTGGTACTATGGGTAAAAATAGACAGGTTTTAAATCCTCAGTATTATGATATGATTACAAAGACGTGGAACAAGATAAATGCAAGCCTTGTTTTGGACCTGTCAAGTGCAGTTTTAATAAATAGCTCTGGGACTATTTTGCAAAGTCCTCCGCAGTACGGCGATGATGTGATATTGCTTGTTCCTCAAAGTGTTTTTGACCTTTCTAAAACTACTGTAAAGCCGTCTGTTGTGATAATCAATTATTAAGATATTGTTAGCTTCATAAAGGGGGTATAACTTTTGAAAAAAAAGAGCTTGGTTTTGATTGCTGTAATTGTACTTTTTCTTGTTATTTTTCAAAACTATGCATTCTCTGAAGAAGGGTATCTGGGATATGAAGGTGGAATATCTTCATATAAAGAATCTGACCCCAAAAAGACAAAGATAGATTACTATGAATATACATTTGTGACAGGTCAGCCTATTTTACTTTCTGGAACGCTGGATGCTAAGATAAAAACTGCTGCGAATTCTGAGACAATTTCCTATTCATATGACCTCAAAGACTCAAGCGGTAAGATAACAATAAAAAGGACAGTCAGCCTAAAAGGAAGCTTGACAAAACTTCCAAATGGTAGTATAACAAAGGAGTATACTCTAAGTAGCTACAAAGAGACATTAACAGTCAATGGTTCGGTTTATAACCTTCAGAACTATTCATTTTCGAAGGCTACAGCGGTAGATACCAATCCGGCTGTAAATTTTTATCAGGGTGAATGGAATTTAGTAAAAACATATGATGGAGGCTTAAAGATTACAATTGAAGGCGAGAACTATGGATATGACGGGTACTGGGGAAGTGGAGAGTTTCAGAAAGTAAAACAGACAATTGAAACACCTTCATGGTTTGGGGTTATAAATCAAAATATTGCACTTGTGCAAAAAACTCTTCTGGAGTTTAAGAAAAATGACACACCATCAAGTATCACAGGTACATATGTTTTAAAGTCAAAGGTTGAAGGAAACCTTGATATCACCTATGACATGCCTCTATTTACCAAAAACGGGGAGGTTTTGACAAAGAGAAACAAAGGCAAGATCCAAAAGAATATTGAAAAGTCGCCTATCATCAAAATGGCTGTTATTCCAAGCCTTCCAAAAGTAAAAGGGTATGAATATGAAGAAGCGATAAATACATGTTTTGCCTTCAACGGTTTTGACAGCAAAGACGACTTTGTTCCCACAGAGTACATTACAAGAGCCCAGTTTGCCAAACTTTTACTTGATACACTGAACATCTATAACAAATATTACAATACACGTACAACCCAGAAAAAGTCTATTTACAAGGATGTTCCGCTAAACCACAAGTATTATGGATATATATATGCCGCAACAAAAGCTGGGCTTATGAGAGGAAAGTCTTTAGATTACTTTAAGCCTGAAGATTATATAACGCGTTCTGAGGCAGCGGTGATAATTGCAAAAGCGTTAGGGTTTGACAAAAAGGTAACATCGCCTATCACTCAGACTGATTACTTGGATGATAATAGTATTCCCACATGGGCAAAGGATGCTGTACAAATTTTAAAGGATACCAAAATTATGGTGGGAAGCGAAGAGAATATGTTCATGCCAAACCAGAAACTCACAAAGGGTACTGCTGCTAATATAGTATTTAATCTTATAAACTATTTGAGAAATAATCTGCCACACCAGTATCTTAATATGAGTATTTTTCACGAGTAACGTCTAACTGTGATAAAAAAAAGTATGATGGAGGTAAGAAAAATGAACAGAAACAAAAAGCTTTTATTAAGAATTGTTGCTATCATGGGTGTACTTTCTTTATTAATTGCAGTGCCTGTTTATTCGCAGTTTTTCATAATTTCAAATGACTATCCAACAGAGCAGCAGATGGATTATATAAAAAAGGTTTTGCAGGTTGCGAGGGTCTATCATATAGGAAAATACAGCTACGATGATTTGATTGACATGATGTTTGCAGGGCTTTTTAAGAGCCTTGACAAGTACTCAGAATACATGAAACCCCAACAGGTAAAGGACTTTACAGAGAGCGTAAACGGCGAGTTCTCTGGAATAGGTGTTCAGATAGAAAAACAGGATGACTATATTGTAATAACAGGAGTATTTGATGGGACACCTGCAAAAGAGGCAGGTTTGAAGGTTGGAGATAAGATAATTGCGGCTGATGGGAAAAGCCTCATTGGCAAGACAACAGACGATGCTGTAAAGCTAATCCGCGGTCCTGAAGGGACAACTGTTGTGATAGATATATTAAGAGACGGCAAAACTTATAGATTTTCAATTGTGAGAAGAAAGATTAAAATTCCAGTTGTTGAGTACAAGGTATTGGAGAATAAAATTGGGTATATTAAACTTACCCAGTTTACACAGGGTGCATCAAATGATGTGAAAAAGGCTCTTGATGAGTTTGACAAAAAGGGTATTAAAAATATCATATTTGACATTCGCAACAACCCAGGTGGACTTTTGGATGAGGTTGTGAAGATTTGCAAATTCTTTGTGCCAGCAGGTCCTATTGTGACAATCGAGTATAATACATTCAAGGATGAATACAAATCTGATAACAAAAATCCAAAATACAAACTTGCTGTTTTAACAAACGAATCAAGTGCGTCTGCCTCAGAAATATTTGCACAGGCTATTAAAGACACTAAAGTAGGCGTTGTGATTGGCACAAGAACCTACGGAAAAGGTACAGTGCAAACGCTGATTTCTCTTCCTGAAACAGATACCAAAAAAGGCTACATGGCAAAGGTCACGGTTGCTAAATACAAATCACCGTCTGGCTACTATATAGATGGCAAAGGTGTCATACCAGATATTGAAGTGCAGGATGACTCACTTGCTCAGTTTGGACCTGACAAGATTTTGACTTTGACGACAACTAAGAAATACAAAAAAGGCGATATGGATTTAGAGGTACTTGCTGCTCAGCAAAGACTTTACTACCTTGGATATTTGAAAAATTGGACAGGAAAAATGGATGATGAAACAGTAAATGCTATAAAGAAGTTCCAAAAAGACAATAAGCTCTATCCATACGGTGTGCTTGATATAACAACACAGAAAAAAATCAATGAAAAGTTTACGGAGTTTTTGAAGTCAAAGTATGTTGATAGGCAGCTTCAAAGGGCTATTCAATATTTTAAACAGGGGAAGTAAAAGTGTAATATTGTGAAATTAGGGTTGCGTTATTTCTTTTTGAAAATGAGTATAAATAATTCAGCGCGGTAGAAAAAGAGGAGGTTTTTGTATGCCACAAATTGAATGGCTTGACCAGTACTCTGTGGGTGTTGAGTCAATAGACAATCAGCACAAAGAGTTATTTGAGAGGATAAATAAGCTACTTGATGCATGTAGCCAGGGTGAGGGCAAGAAAGTATTGCCAGAGGTTTTGGATTTTTTGGGTGATTATGTTGTGTTTCATTTTTCAACAGAAGAGAAGTACATGAAAGAGTACCTGTATCCTGATTATTCTGCTCACAAAAAAGAACACGACAACTTTGTTGAGACTTACAAAAAGTTCAGAAGTGAGATAGAAAAAGAAGGAGCAGGTGTTGCAGCTGTTATAAAGACAAACAGACTTGTTGTTGACTGGTTCAAAAATCATATACTTGGAACAGATAGAAAGCTTGTAGTTTTCTGAAGGAGAAGATGAAATAGTGTTTTTGAAAGATTCTAAAATGGCAAAAGGCACCTTTGAAATAGGTGCTTTTATTTTTTCTCTCAAATGGTGTAGAATATAAAGCGTCTTGAAATTTAGGAGGAAAGGGGCAAAGAGATTGGTAAAGGTTGGGGATGAGTTTGTTGTTAAGATAGACGCTCTGAATCACCAAGCTCAGGGTATAGCAAGAATTGATGGATATGTTGTATTTGTCGACCATGCACTTTTAGGTGAGGTTTTGAAAGTAAAGATAGTCGAAGCAAAGAAAGAATACGGAAGGGCTGAGATTGTTGAGATAATTGAGAAAAGTCCTTACCGCAAAGAGCCAGAATGTCCGGTTTATTATGAATGTGGCGGATGTCATTTGATGCATACAAGCTATGAACATCAGCTTGAGATAAAAAGAATGCTTGTTAAGGATGCATTCAAAAGAATAGGGAAGCTGAGTCCTAAAATAAACCCTGTTTTTGGTATGGAAAATCCTTTTAGGTACCGCAACAAGGTGCAGTTTCCTGTTGGAAAGGATAGAAGTGGTGTAAAGATAGGTTTTTATAAAAAGATGACACATGAGATTGTTCCAACAGAGTTTTGTCTTATTCAGCACAGAGACACTGATAGAGTAATAAAAGTGATGAAGGAAATAATAAAAAAGTACAAAATTGAGATTTACAATGAAAAACTTCACACAGGAATATTGAGACATATAATGATAAGAAGGTCGTTTGCATTTGACCAGATGATGATTGTACTCATTTGCACAAAAATGCCAGATAAGATTGAGGAGGTAAAAGAAGAATTAGTAACAAGCTTTTCAAATTTAAAGTCGTTGTATGTAAATGTCAACAACAAAAAAACAAATGTAATTTTAGGAGAAAAAGATATACTGATTTGGGGCAGTCCTACTATTTCCGACAAGATTGGCAAGCTATTGTTTGAAATATCACCAAAGTCATTTTTTCAGGTAAATTCTGCGCAAACAGAGGTGCTCTACAGTCAGGTGGTAAAATATCTGATGAATATTGAAGCAGAAGTTGTATTTGACATATACTCTGGCATAGGCACCATTTCAATGTTTGTTGCACCGTTTTGCAAAAAGGTCTATAGCATAGAGATAGTTAGAGATGCAGTGGAAGATGCTAAAAGAAGCAGCAAGAATAATGGCATTTCGAATGTTGAATTTATATGTGGCTGTGCAGAAATTGAGATTCCAAAGCTATTGAAAAGCGGAATTATACCCCAGGCAGTGATTCTTGACCCGCCGCGAAGTGGATGTGAAAAAGAGCTCTTAGAAAGCTTGATAGAGCACAAGATTTCAAACATAATTTATGTATCCTGCAATCCTTCAACACTTGCAAGAGATAGCAGTATTCTTTGTTCAAATGGCTATGAAATTTTAGAAGTTCAGCCTGTGGATATGTTTCCACAGACATTTCATGTAGAGTGCGTGGTTTTGTTTAAAAAGGGCTATAGTTAAAAGAGGTGGATTCATTGAATAAAAATGTGAGAGAAAAAGCAAAATTATTAAAAAAACAAATTCCGGCTATTTTTTTAGCAATGAAAAGAAGAGATACACCTCTTTTAGCTAAGATATTTGCTTTGATTACTATTGCATATGCTTTGTCGCCAATTGACTTTGTACCAGATTTTGTACCCATTTTAGGTTATCTTGATGATATAATAATTCTTCCACTTTTGGTTACAATAACAATAAAGCTTATACCAGATTCCATTTTAAATGAATGCCAGAAAGAGGCAGAAAATCTTTGGCAAGAAGGAAAACCAAAGAAATGGTATTATGGTATTCCCATTATTATTTTTTGGAGCTTAATTATTGAAGCGATTATTTACAAGGTTGTTAAAAATATTAGTTTAAAGAGCAGGTGAATTTAAATTGAAAAAATCTGTTGGCTATTTACTGTCTCCAATTGGGCTGATAAAGATTGTTGGACAAGACGATAGCATAGTATCAGTGGAGTTTGTCTCACGCAAAGATGAAGAAGAGCTAATTTGCCCTGTTGTAAAAGAAGCTATTTTGCAGCTTGAAGAGTATTTTGAAAGCAAAAGAACCACTTTTGATCTAAAACTTCAACTGCAAGGGACAGAGTTTCAAAAGCGAGTATGGAATGAACTTATTCACATTTCCTTTGGAAGTGTAATTTCTTACAGTGAACTTGCCAAAAAAGTTGGAAAGCCCCAGGGTGCAAGAGCTGTTGGAAATGCTGCCAAGAAAAATTCAGCTGTGATAATTGTTCCGTGCCACAGGGTGGTCAAGTCAGATTTGTCCTTGGGCGGTTTTAATGGTGGGCTTGAAAAGAAGATTTGGCTACTTTCACATGAGGGATGGAAAATAGAAAACGGGCTTTTGAGAAAGTAAATTTCTCCAAAAGCCCGCTTTTAATTTATATTTACGAGTTTTCCTTTATATACTGCTGATAAAAATAAAAGCTGTCTTTTTTAATCCTCTTTTGTGTTTCATAGTCCACATATATAACTCCAAACCTTTTTGTATAACCCATTGCCCATTCAAGATTGTCCATCAGAGACCATACAAAATAGCCGCGCAAATCTACTCCATTTTCAATTGCTTTTCTTGCTTGATCAAAGTGCTGTTTTAAATACTCAATCCTTTTGCTATCGTGCACTTTTCCATCTTCAGTTACAATGTCGTTATAAGCAGCACCGTTTTCTGTTATATAAATTGGAATTTGTGGATAATTTTCTTTAATCCACATCAAAAGGTCAAAAAGTCCTTGCGGGAACACTTCCCAGCCCATCTCAGTGTATTCTCCTGCAGGATGTTCCCATCTTATTGGGAATATCCAGGAAGAATTTTCATCGTAAAGCCTAACAGCACGTGTGTAGTAGTTGATACCAAGAAAATCAGGGAAGATGAAATTTTCTTTTACTTCCTTGAGCATCTTTTCGGCTTTTTGGCTATCTAACAAATCTTTTTGAACAAGATAATTTAGGAGCTTTTGAGGATAGCTTCCTTTGAGTACTGGGTCAAGGAAAAGTTCATTGTCAAGCTGGCTGCTCAAAGAAACCATTTCTTTTTCAATTTCGCTTACATTATATCCAAGCCTCTCTGTCTGAAGATAAACTGGGGTTAAATTCAATGTAATTCCAACTTCAACATCAATATTGTTTTCCTTCACAGCTTTTACAACCTTAAAGTGAGAAAGCATAATGTTGTGCACAACATCCATTGCAACTTTAAAGTCTTTTATTCCTGGTGCGTGGATTCCATACCAGTGGCCTAAAAAAGCAATACAATAAGGTTCATTAAATGTTATCCATTTTTTTACTTTATCTTTGTAGCGGTTTATAAGAAGCATTGCATATTTGAAATAATGGTTTACAATTTCATTGTTTGCCCAACCGCCAATGTCTTGTAGCTTTTGTGGAAGGTCCCAGTGATAAATGGTGACAACCGGTTCAATACCGTTTTCAACAAGCTTGTTTATAAGTTTATCATAAAACTCAAGTCCTTTCTGATTTAAAGTACCATAACCATCTGGAAAGATTCTTGCCCATGCAATAGAAAACCTGTAGGCTTTAAGCCCAAGTTCTTTCATAAGAGAGACATCTTCTTCGAACCTGTGGTAATGGTCACAGGCAACATCGCCATTATGACCGTACAGTGTATTTCCTTTTTGATGTGTGAACCTGTCCCAAATAGACTCGCCTTTTCCATCTTCGTTCCATGCACCTTCAATCTGATATGATGCAGTTGCAGCACCCCACAGAAATCCTTTTGGGAAACTCATTTTTGTAAACCTCCTTAAGTAATAAAACTTTTTTGTCGTGAAATCAATTACACTCATATCAAAATATATTGCCATATAAAATTTGACTTTGCAAATAAAAATTTTAAATAAATATAGCAAAAATTTTAGATGTTTTTTACCAATAATTGTTTAAGAAAAGAAACAAAAAAAAGAGACACACCACTTTTAAAATACAAAAGGTGTGCCTCTTTTTGTGCAGTTTTATTTTTCATACTTTAAAAGGTTATTTTCCCATCAAAACTTCAACTACATTTTCTTCATCAAGCAACTCTAATGGAATCAAATTACCCACAGTCTCTTTTCCATTTACTAATATCTTTTTAACACCTTTTGAAATATGGTCTGGATTTGAAACCTTAATGGAAAGTTTTCTTCCTCTGAAAACTCTCTCAACTTCAAAACCGTCCCACTGCTGTGGTATACATGGGTCAATAATAAGCCCTTTATAGTGAGGTCTTATTCCAAGGATATACTGTGTTGCTGCAACAAATGCCCATGTTGCAGTACCTGTCAACCATGGATTTCGCGCACGGCCAAAATAATATGGATGTTCTTTTCCGGTGATAAACTGGGAATAAACATAAGGTTCTGCTGTATAGATTTCAGCAATATTATTTTTGTTTGCAGGAAGAAACGACATATAGTATTCAAAAGCATAATCGCCTCTTCCAAGTACAGCCTCTGCAATAATTACCCATGTATTAGCATGACAGAAAATTGCAGCATTTTCTTTTAATCCCGGCGGGAAAGAGGTTACAGCCCCAACCTCTATAATATAATCAACATAAGCTGGCCAATTTTTGACACATCCATGTTCTGTTGCAAGGTATTTTTTAACACTGTCCATTGCCATTTTGCCTTTTTCATCAACAAAAGCGCCTGAGAATACTGACCATGACTGAGAATTTAGGAAAATCTTGCTCTGTTCACTTTCTTTTGACCCAAGTTTTTTACCGCTTGCCAAATACCCTCTTACAAACCACTCGCCATCCCATGTATACTCTTCCATTGCCTTTTTGATTTCATTTCTATAAGCTTTATACTTTTCAGCATCATCAGTCTTTCCAATATACTCAGCAAGTTCTATAAACTCAGATAAAGCTTTGTAATAAAGCTGGGTCGACCATGTACTTTCGCCACCGTCTTTGAGGTTGATACAATCATTCCAGTCAGCAGCAAGACCAAGCAAAAGTCCATGTTTTCCTCTGTGATTCCATGAAAACTCCAAAGCTTGTTTTAAATGCTCATAAACAGAAGCACTTCCTTTGTCCGCATATTCAACAACTTCATCTAAGATAGAAAAGTCACCTGTTTCTTTTATATAGTGTGGCACAGCAATCAAAAGCCATAAATGGTCATCTGAATAAATTCTATCTCGTGGAGGTATATTATGTTCTCCTTGAGCCCATGTAAGAGGCTGGAAATGATGCATCGCATATCCTTCAGACAGCTGAGCCTTCAAAAGCTCAATGAGTCTTTTTCTTACCTCTTGTGGGATTGAATGTGCAACACCCAGAATGTCCTGTGAAGAATCTCTAAAGCCAAGTCCGTCTCTTCCTCCAGCCTCTATAAATGATGCAGACCTTGACCAGTTAAATGTTGTATGGCACTGATACTGATTCCATATGTTCAACATCAAATTCATCGTCTCGCTTGGTGTTGTGCATTTGAACTTGCTAAGCCGGTCATCCCAGTACTTTTGCACCTTTTCAAATTCTCTTTGGATATTTTCTTTTGATGCAAATAGTTTTTTATATTCTTTTCCTTCCTTATATGCATCTCCTATTCCCAGTACAAACACTAAGTATTCTTCTTGGCCAGGCTGAAGTTCAATTTTTACCTGTGTTGCAGCGCATGGGTTTCCACCTATTGCAATTGACCCAAAACACCTGCCATTTTGAATTGCTTCTGGATTAGCTTCACTGTTATATGGACCAATAAATACATCTCTATCTGTATCAAAACTTTCAATCTTTTTATTTGTGCATGTGAAAAAAGCTTTTGGTTCATAAGGACTCCAGAGCTTGATAGAATAATCTACAATTTCATCTTCTTTGTTATAACCCATTCTGCAGGTGTAAAGAATATACTGAAAATCCATCATGTCAAGCATGGAATTCCAAAGACAGAACTCTGTATAAGTAAATACTGATAATTCCTTTTTTTCACCTGACTCATTCTTGATTTTAACTTCCCAGATTTCAATTGGCTTGTCTACTGGTACAAAGATTTTTAAAGATGAGGTTATGTTGCTATATTTACTTTCAAATATTGAATATCCAAGACCGTGTCGACAGATGCTGTTAAAACTTTCAAGAGGCTTTCCAACAGGTTGCCAGCTTATTGACCAGAAGTCTTTTGTCTTTTCATCTTTGATATATACATATCTTCCAGGTCTGTCCATTGGGATGCTATTGAACCTGAAACGAGTGACCCTTCCAAGCTTAGGGGATTTGTAAAAAGAATAACCTGAGGCATTGTTTGAGATTATAAGACAATAGTCACTTGTCCCCAAATAATTTACCCATGAAGTTGGTGTTTTGGGGTTTATTATAACATACTCTCTGTTTTGAGAATCAAAGTATCCATAATTCATTAAAAAATACCCTCCTTAAAATTTTTCTATCCCATTATCACTTCGACAAAATGTTCTTTGCCATCTGAAAAAGCTGGTATTAAATTGGAAGACATTTCTTTGCCATCAACAACAACTTTTTTAACACCTTTTGAAACGCCATCAGGGTTCTTTACTTGTATATTGTAAATTGCATTTCTGAACACTCTTTTTACAGTAAATCCTTTCCACTCTCTTGGTATGCAAGGGTCTATCAAAAGACCGTCATAATCAGGTCTTATTCCCAAAATCCATTGTGTCATTGCAACAAAGTTCCATGCGGCAGAGCCTGTGAGCCATGAATTTTTTGCTTCACCTGGCTTGTACGCATCTTTTCCAGCAATCATCTGACAGTATACATATGGTTCAAGCTTGTGCACATCGCTTATCTCTTCTCTATATGATGGAGCAATCTTTGACCAGTACTCAAATGCTCTATCACCTCTTCCAACAATGCACTCTGCTATCATAATCCACGGGTTATTGTGACAAAACACCGCTGCATTTTCTTTGTAGCCCGGCGGATAGCTTGTAATCTCACCTAAATGAATTTTGTACTCTGTAAAAGCTGGCTGAACAAGAACTATTCCATGTTCTGTGTCAAGATATTTTTTTACAGAATCGAGCGCAGAAATAGCTTTTCCATCATCAAGTCCTATTCCTGCCATTACACAAAAACCTTGTGTTTCAATAAATATCTTACCCTCATCATTTTCTTTGCTTCCCACTTTGTTTCCAAAATAGTCATATGCTCTTAAAAACCACTCGCCATCGTAACCATAATTTAAAATTGCCTCTTTCATCTTTTCAATGTGGTATTGTGCATCTTTTGCAATATCTTCTTTGCCCAACCTTTCACAAATCTTTACAAATTCCTTTCCAACATAAACAAACATCCCTGCTATCATAACAGATTCAGCAGTTTTGCCGTCTTTGTTATCACATGTCTGGAACGACTCATCAGGGTTTGTTGAAAAAGCATTGAGGTTCAAACAGTCATTCCAGTCAGCTCTGCCTATAAGAGGAAGTCCATGCGGCCCTAAGTTGTTCACAACATGGTAAAATGCCCTTCTCAGGTGTTCAAACATTGAAGCAGCCTTTTGTGGGTCGTTTTCAAAAGGAACAATTTCATCAAGAATGGACCAGTCACCTGTTTCCTTGATGTAATGTGCAGTTGAGAGTATGAGCCACAACGGGTCGTCGTTGAAATTGCTACCTATTTCATTGTTGCCTCTTTTTGTAAGAGGCTGATATTGATGGTAAGCACCGCCATCTTCAAGCTGGGTTGCGGCTAAATCCAATATTCTTTCTCTTGCCCGTTCTGGTATCTGGTGAACAAAACCAAGGATATCTTGGTTTGAATCTCTGAATCCTATTCCTCTTCCAATTCCAGACTCAAAGTATGAAGCACTTCTTGATAGGTTAAATGTTACCATACACTGATATTGATTCCAGATATTTACCATTCTATCTACCTTATCTATGCCAGTAAGAACGTTAAACTTGTTCAACAGATCGCTCCAAAATAGCTTCAAATTTTCGAATGATCTTTGGACGTCTTCTGGATTTTTGAATTTTTCTATCATTTTGTAAGCCTTTTCTTTGTTTATAACACCTTTTTTAATCCATTTTTTGTCTTCATCATTTTCTACATAACCCAGCACAAATACAAGCTCTTTTGTCTCCCCTGGCTGCAAAGAGATTTTTATCATATGCGATGCAATAGGTGCCCAGCCGTGAGCTTCTGAATTAAAACTCTTTCCATTTTCAACTGCTAAAGGTGCATCAAATCCCCTGTAAAGACCAAGAAATGTGTCCCTGTCTGTATCAAATCCATCGATTGGAACGTTTACAGAATAAAAAGAATAATGATTTCTACGCTCTCTGTACTCTGTTTTATGGTAAATTACAGAACCTTCTATTTCAACCTCACCTGTACTTAGATTTCTTTGGAAGTTTGTCATATCGTCAAGCGCGTTCCAAAGACAAAACTCAATCAATGAAAAGAGTGTCAAATCCTTTGCTTGGGTAGATTTGTTTGTTATCTTAAGATAGTGTATCTCACAGTTTTCATCAACTGGTACAAAAAATGTTTGCTCCACCTCAACGCCATTTCTTCTTCCTGTTATGATTGTATATCCAAGACCATGGCGACATTCATAAAACTCAAGATCTTTTCTTGTTGGCATCCATGAGGGTGACCAGACATCCTCATTGTCTTTTATGTAAAAGTATCTTCCGCCCATATCAAGCGGAACGTTATTATAACGGAACCTTGTTATTCTTCTGAGTCTTGCATCTTTGTAAAAACAATAACCACCTGCATGGTTTGAGATTAAAGAAAGAAAGTCTTTCATGCCGAGATAGTTGATCCACGGAAAAGGAGTAAGTGGAGTTGTTATGACATACTCTCTTTTATTGTCATCAAAATAACCAAATTTCAAAGTTATCAGTCTCCCTTCTTTTGCAAATTATGATTTTCACTTTTGCCTATCATCTTAATTATACCTTTTGACCATAATCAATCTTTTAATTATTTTGCCTTAATTTTGTACTATTTTGCTCTAAGAATTTTTCGAAAGTATATAGAATGTAGATATTAATTGTCAGGAAGAATTATGATATACTCAATTATGAATACCTAATTAAAAATTTATGCAGTAGGTAGAAAGGGAGAACAACTTTGAAAAAGAAAATATGGATTTTAAACCACTACGCAATTCCACCTACAATGGGCGGAATTACAAGACATTTTGACTATGCAAAGGAGCTTGTAAAAAGAGGATATGATGTAAGTATTTTTGCCTCCAGTTTTGACCACAAGCAAAGAGTTGAGCTGCTTGGGAAAGGAGAAAAATTTAAAATAGAAGACTACAATGGTGTAAAGTTCGTTTGGATAAAAACAACCCCATACAAGAAAAACGATTTCAAAAGGGTTATAAATATATTTTCGTTTGCTAAAAACCTCTATTTTATAGCAAGAAAATTTGAAAAACCAGATACAATTATAGCATCCTCTTTTCATCCACTTACATGGTTTGTGGGATATATGTTGGCAAAGGGAAAAAAGGCTGAATTTGTAGCAGAAGTGCGTGACCTTTGGCCTCAAAGCGGAATTGACCTTGGTGCTTTCAAGGAAGGAAGCCTGATAGTTAGACTTTTGCGAAGGCTTGAGAAGTTCATATACACAAAAGCAAAGTATGTAATAACAGTTTTGCCAAAAGCAGATGAATACATTCAGAGCCTCGGAATAAATAAAGAAAAAATTGTACATATTCCAAATGGCTGTGATAATGAGAGGTTTGACCTTCTGAAAAATACAATGCCCGATGAGGTAAAGAAGATTTTAGGTGAACATGAGGGGTATTTTAAAGCTTGCTATTTAGGTGCGCTTGGTCAAGCTAATGCAATGGAGACAATAATTGAGGCTGCAAAGTACGTGCAAGACAAAGTAGGTGACAAGGTCCATTTTCTGATAATAGGAGATGGTCCTGAGAAAGAAAAACTTCAGAAGATGGTCAAAAGATTTAAACTTTCAAATGTATTTTTTTATGAACCAATATCAAAACTTTCTGTACCAAGCTTACTTGAGCGCGTTGACATAACACTTGTTTCTATGCACAATCTAAAAGTTTACAGGTTTGGAATATCACTTAATAAGCTTTTTGACTATTTGTGTGCTGCAAAGCCAATAGTGTTTGCGGGTAATGTTGCAAATGACATTGTTAAAGACTCAGGTGCGGGGTTCTCTTGTGATGCCTATGATTCAAAGAGCTTTGCTGAAGGGATTATAAAACTCTATGAGATGGATGAAGATGAGAGAAAAAGGATTGGGCAAAAGGGAAGAGAGTATGTTGAAAAATATCATGACATCAGAAAACTTGCAGATAGATTAGAACAAATTATAAATGGAGATGGTAATCGATGAGGTCGTATATAAAAAGCTATCATAAACTCAGTAAGTTTTTTGTTGTGGTTATGGACCTTCTGCTAATTCATGCAGGGTATATTTTGGCATATATTATAAAGTTCAATTTTACATTTCCAGAGCGAAATTTTATGCCATACTATACATTGATTCCGCAAATAACTCTATTTGCTCTTGTACTTTTGAACATTTATGGGCTTTACACAATTACAATGAAAACGATAAGCGAGATAGCATTTTCGATGGCTTTAGCACTTATGCTCTTACAATTTTTAACAGTTGTTTCTACCTTCTTTTACAGGCACTTTGCATTTCCAAGAAGTATATTTATAATTGCATTTTTTATCCAATTTTTGCTACTCCTTGGCTGGAGAGGACTTGTTTTATATGTTTTCAAAAGAGTGCAGGGTGTCAAGCATGTGATGGTAATTGGTGAAAAGGAGAAAGCACAGGAGTTTGCCCAGAAGCTTCAAAATATCTCAAAAGGCTGGATTGAAGTAAAGTATGTGGTTGAGCCAAATTCTATTGAAGAACTAATTCCTTATATAAAGGCTGTTGATACAATCTATGTATATTCAAAGATGGATGAGAACCTGAAAAGCGAGATTGTAAGAAAAGCCATAGAATTTAAAAAACACATTTTTATTACACCTGATTTTAGGGATATCTTGGTCTCACGGGCAAGGGTAATTCAGTTTGACGATGTTGCAACACTTTCAATCGAGCAGCCAGAGTTGACATCTGAGCAAAAGTTAATTAAGAGGGTGTGCGACATTCTTCTTGCTTCAGTTGCGCTGGTTATTTCTTTTCCTATAATGATTTTAATTGCAATTGCCATAAAACTTGACTCAGAAGGACCAGTAATTTACAGACAAAAAAGGGTTACAGAAGGTGAAAGAGAGTTTTATGTTTTAAAGTTCAGGACAATGGTAAAAGACGCAGAAAAGATGACAGGGCCTGTTCTGGCAATCGAGAACGACCCAAGGATAACAAGGGTTGGAAGGTTTTTGCGCGCAACTCGGCTTGATGAGCTTCCGCAGCTCATAAATATTCTAAAAGGTGAGATGAGCTTTATAGGTCCAAGGCCAGAGCGTCCTTATTTTGTTGAGCAGTTTAAAAAGCTCTATCCTGAATATTCTCTGCGTCATAATGTAAAAGCAGGACTTACTGGTCTTGCCCAGGTTTATGGCAAGTATGCAACAAGCCCAGAAGACAAACTCAGGCTTGATTTGATATATATAAAGAATTATTCTGTTTTTTTGGACATCAAGATTTTGCTGTTGACCTTAAAAACAATCTTTACAAAAGAGGCAGCTGAGGGAGTAAAAGCACAGAAAGAATAAGGGCTGCTTTTTATTGCAGCCCTGTATTTTTGTTTAGCTTGGCTATACATTGTTCCATACCTCATCCTCAATATCATTATTCCAAAAATCTATACTACTCTCACTGGGGAACACCAAATCACTTAATAACTTTTTATCTTGCTCGTGTTTTAAAAACAAAATAAAATCTATAACTTCTTCAATTTGACTTTCCGGGATTTCTTCAATTAGCTTTAATAAAAAATTCTTGTTTGCTTTTACTAATTTCACCTCTAAATTGATATTCACTTGTCTATACCTTATTATTTTTCTAATGAGAGTTCTTCTTAGAAGTGGAATCTCATAATCCTTAAACATTGTAGAATTGTTTATTTTGGTGGAGGCGGGGGGAGTCGAACCCCCGTCCGAAGGCATCGAACCCCAAACTTCTCCGGGTGCAGTCAGTGTACTGGCCTCTCGGGAAGAAAACGCCCACTGACAGGCTTTTTCTTCCCCAGCCTGAGATTTAACCCAAAAGTAAGGCTCAGGCGACCTTACTTTCGGTGCCCCACGTGGGTTGGCGCCCGACTCGGAGGCCGTGGGCACCTCCGGCGGACGTTAGCTGCTTATTTATGCAGCTAAAGCGAGTTCAGCTTTGTCTGCAGTTATTTTTCTTCTCGGTTTTTTATAGTGGCACCGAGAAAACCACTACCCGCTGTTTGGAATCCGACTGCCCCCGTCGAATTCCAAAACACGCCCCCTTATCTTAAATACTCCTTCATCTTTTTTCTTATCTCAAGCTCAGCATCCCTTTTTGCTATTGCTTCACGCTTATCAAAAAGTTTTTTACCCTTTGCAACTGCAAGCTCTACTTTTATTTTACCTCTTTTGATGTAAATCTTCAATGGGATTAAAGTGTAACCTTTTTGCTGCACATAACCTGCTAAGCGGTTTATTTCAGACTTGTGGAGGAGGAGTTTTCTGTCTCTCATAGGGTCTACGTTGAAGATGTTGCCTTTTTCGTAAGGGCTTATGTGCATATTGTAGAGGAAAACCTCGCCATTTTCCACCCTTGCAAAACTATCTTTCAGATTTACATGACCAAGCCGAACAGACTTTACTTCAGTGCCTTTGAGCTCAATTCCTGCTTCGATTGTCTCTTCAATGAAGTAGTCATGATATGCTTTTCTGTTTGTGGCAATCACTTTTATATTGTCATGACTGCTTTGATTTTTCTGTGACATAACACCTTCAGCTCCTACAACTTTTTCCCTTCTCTGTGGCAATACTTTATTATAATACGATTTTGTACAAAAATCAATACTTTCTTTATTTACCTAACGCTTGTTTTACAAGTTCAACTTTTTTCAATTAGGTCAGAAATAGAAAGGTTTTTCAAGCTTATTTCGATATCATTTATCGCTATCTGTATAAGCTTTTGCAATATCAATCAGATTAATTCCAAGCTCAACAGCTCGTCGAATTACCTTTACAGGAGACTCTTCATCAATTCTTTGAATAGGAATTCCACCAAATGCTATTGGGAAAACTTTAATATTTGTTCTTCCAAGTTTCCTGTACTTCATAATTTATTCACCCCCTACCAAACTGCTGTTTTCATCAATTAACTGCACAGAACACAAATGATAATAAAGTCCTTTTTTAGCAAAAAGCTCTTCATGTGTGCCCATTTCCACAATTTCACCATCTTTCAAAACTATAATCTTATCTGCCTTTTTTACGGTAGATAACCTGTGGGCAATAATCAAAATTGTCCTTGTACCAGCCAAATTGTTTATTGCTTTTTGAATTTCATTTTCTGTCTCTGTGTCAACAGATGATGTTGCCTCATCTAAGATGAGTATTGGTGCATTTTTCAGAACAGCCCTTGCAATTGCCAAACGTTGTTTTTGCCCACCGGAAAGTTTTATTCCACGCTCGCCAATGTAGGTGTCGTAGCCTTGAGGAAGATTTACAATAAAATCATGTGCACATGCAATCTTTGCAGCCTGTATTATCTCATCCATTGTAGCGTTTTCTTTTCCGTATGCAATATTTTGCGCAACTGTTCCATTGAACAAGAACACATCTTGCATGACCATGCTGATATTGTCATGCAAGGACTTTAGGGTGACATCTCTTATGTCAATGTCGTCGATCTTTATTGAACCTGAATCTAGGTCAAAAAAGCGGTTTAAAAGATACATAATAGTGGTCTTTCCAACACCTGTTGGGCCAACAAATGCAACCATCTGACCCGGCTCAACTTCAAATATGATATTTTTCAAAACAGGCAATCCTTTATTATATGAAAAAGTTACATTTTCAAAGGTAATTTTTCCTTTCACATTTTTAAGTTCTATAGCATTAGGTTTTTCTTTTATCTCAGACTCTGTCTCGAGAATCTCAAACACACGCTCGGCACCTGCTAAGGCCTGCTGCACATTTTCAATTACTTGTGAGAGTGCGGTCACTGGCTGGTAAAACATGCTAAGATAAAGTATAAAACCGACAATGTCCTGAACAGGAACCTTACCAGAGAGTGCCATCAAGCCACCAATAGAAACTACTATCACTGTTCCAACAGAGCTCAAGAAACTTACAGTTGGATGAAAGATTGCACTGAGTTTAAGAGCACTCAATAGAGCTTGTATGTGCTTGAAGACCTTGTCCTTTATCTTCAAAAGCTCTTTTTGCTGCTTGTTGAAAAGCTGAATTTCTCTGATACCAGAAATGTTGTCTTGAAGGTCGGCGTTAAGGTCAGCTAAGGCTTTTTGAGCTTCTCTAAAGTTCGGCAAGATACGCTTTGCAAAGACGGTTCCGCTCAAAACCAAAAAAGGAATAGGGATAAGTGACAGTGCTGCCAAAACGGGATTGATTATAAACAGTATCAATGCAACACCTAAGAGTATTAAGGCATTTGTAAAAAGGTCTGGTACTGCATGAGCAATCAACACTTCAAAGTTTGCAGTATCATTTACAACTCTTGACATGAGCTGACCTGTCTGTTTGTCTTGGAAAAACCTAAATGAAAGCTGCTGAAGCTTATCATAGACCAAAACCCTCATGTGAGCAACCAAATTCCATGCTGCATAGTGTGAAAGATAACTGTTTAGAAACTGAAAAACTATCCTTGCAATGTAAGAAAAAACTAAAACCAACGATATATTTATTATCATCTTCCTTGCGTTCGGATATTTGTGAATGTTTGTGATAATTCCAGTCAAATCCCTTATAAGCCAAGGACCCAAAAGATTTAAAGCTGTTATTGCAAGCATTGAAATAGCAGAGATAATGAGATATTTCCAATATGGTTTAGCAAGCTTTAAAAGTTTTATTAAATGCTTCAATAAAACCACTCCCTCAAAAAATCCACATCTATTCTACAATTTCAAATAATCCAAACCCTTGAGAGTTTTTAGATCCAAGACCACAGTAGTAAGCAACTTCCATTACTTGAGGTGAAGTTTCTATTTCATAAAAGCCCATCCATCCTTTTATCATTGTATTTTTGAACATCATTGGTTTAAAATGGATTTTTTCTTGGACGCTGATTGGTTTTAAAGAAAATCTGAAACCTTTTTCATCGAAGTCCTTTATAAGAAGCTTGCACTTTTTAATTAAGTTTTGCGAAATCAGGCTATAGAACTCATCTTCAAATGGTGTGAAAAAGTGCCTATAATCGCTGCCATCGTTTTTTATTGTTCTATAAGCACACATTGGTGACAGCATCTTAATTTTGTGTCTTTCTTTTAGCTGCTGCTTTTTGTAGATGTTTGCTGATTGGACATAGAGCTGATTGTCTTTTAGAAAGATTTTGTCTTTTTTTAAAAGCCCAGTTGAGAACTTTGTAATAAAGTCTTCAATGGGCGATGAAACAACCAAACTCAATCTTTTGTCAAACACTATTTTTTTATCAGAACCCTCACCTATAATTTTAAAAGGTCCTTCTAACCGTGAAAAGGAAAAGAGTTTGAAATTCTTCAAATCAACCTCATAACCTTTGTCATGTAAAAATGTTGTATAGATTTTGTCTTCGATAACATTGTATATCATCGCTTGTACAAAGTAATTGTAATGGATAGGAAGGACGACCTCTTTTTCTGATTCAAATTCTACTTTTACTCTCATGGCTTGGCTCCTTTCTTTTAAATATAGAAGGTTTATAGACTTAAAGAAATTATCTTAAAAAAATATTTTAACATTAAACATCATTAGCATTATAAACAAAAACTGTTTACTTTCGGGTTCATCAACTTTAAAGTTTTTATTTTATCTTTGTTGACTCTCTTTCAATTAGAGAAATTGGAAGTACGTATTTTTTATCTACCTCTTTACCTTCAATTTTGTTTATCAATACTTCAATTACCTTTTCTGCAATCTTGTCTTTGTACTGTTTTACAGTAGTAATAGAGGGGCTGAATAAGGAAGCAATATTTATATCATCAAAACCTACTACTTTGAGGTCTTCTGGTACGCGTTTTTTAAAATAATCAGCCACTTTTATTGCTGTTGCTGCAATCATATCACTACTTGCAAATATTCCGTCTATGTTAGTATGTTTTTCAAACAACTCTGTAATAATTCTTTCATACTCTTCTATTTCAAACTTATTAAGTTTTGTCTCGACCACTACATATTCAATGTTTTTTTCTTTAACCACCTTTAAAAAACCATAATATCTATCATTGGCTGGTGTATTAAGCTCTAAAGGACCGCTAATATGCGCCAAATACTTGCAACCTCTTTCTATTAAAAGATTAGTTGCCATTACAGCTCCTGTAAAGTTATCTGACGTAATGTAGGGTATATCGTCAGAAATGTATCGGTCTAATGCAACAATAGGTAAGTTTACACTCTTATAATCTTCTACATCAAGGGTATGACTACCCATAATAATTCCATCAACTTGATGTCTTTTTAACATTTCAATATACTCTTTTTCTTTTTTTTCATCTAAATATGAGTTGCAAAGAAAAATTTTATAACCCTTTTGAGATGCATAATATTCTATATATTTTGTAATTTCTGCAAAAAATGGATGAGATATATCTGGAATTATGAGTCCTAAAAAATAAGATCTTTTTTTAAACAAAGCTCTTGCAATTTCATTTGGTTGGTAATTTAGCTCTTCCATAGCTTTGTAAACCTTTTTTCTTGTTTCTTCGCTTATATAACCTCTATTGTTTAAAACTCTCGATACTGTTGTTAGACTAACTCCTGCTTTTTTTGCTACGTCTTTTAAGCTGGGCATTGAGTTCTGACCTCCGTGAAGAAAAATAAAAAAGTTATACATTGATTTTTAACGTTTATACTTTTCTGCTGTACAAGTTTAGCACTAATTTTATTACCATTGCAATCTTCTTTTTTGTAATTTGATTTTTGAAATAGAATTAGCTTATAGTAAATATGCTTAAAAAAATTGTATGTCAACCGCTTGACATATTAACAAAAGTGATATATAATGAAGCCAGTATGAAAATTAGTAATGTGGAGGGTTGTTAAATGAAATTCAAGAAGCTTATTTATGGTTTTCTAAGTGTAGTAGTTGTGATTTCTTTAATAGTTGGCCTGATTAATTGGAACGTCAATGTATTAGCTACCTCTAAAAATTCTAAAAAAGTAAAGATTACATTTTTGAGCACAAAAGGAGAGATAAATTCTCAACTACAAGAAGTATTCAAAAATTTTTCAAAGGATTACCCAAATATTACAGTAGAACTGATTCCAGTTGGTGCAGGACAATCACCATTTGAAAAGCTTTCGACTATGTATGCATCAGGTAATGCTCCAACACTTGCAATGATTGACCCGTCCGATGTGATCAAATTTAAAAATAACTTTTTAAATTTGTCAAATGAAAAATGGGTAAAGGACGCGATCAAAGGAACATTAGATGATGTGACTTTTGATGGTAAAGTATTTGGTTTTCCGTTTGCGATAGAAGGATATGGTCTTATTTATAATAAGCAAGTGATAGAAAAAGCGATAGGTAAATTTGAGCCTAAAACAATAAGAACAAGAAATGACTTAGAAAATTTATTCAAAAAATTACAGCAAAAAAATGTGACTCCAATTGTAATTTCACCTTTAGATTGGTCATTAGGGGCACATTATTTAGGAATTGCATATGGTGCTCAGTCAAGAGATTACAAAATGAATAAGCGGTTTATAGATGATTTAAAAGCGAAGAAAGTTGATTTGAAAAAAAATAAAGTTTTCAATGATTTGTTAGATACATTTGATATGCTTAGAAAATATAATTATTTGAAAAATTCACCATTGGCAGGGACTTATGAACAAGGTGCACAACTTTTAGCGCAAGGAAAGGTAGCGTTTTGGTTCATGGGTAATTGGGCATGGCCTTTGATAACCCAGATAAATCCTAACAATAAATCTTATGGTTTTATTCCTGTGCCAATAACCAATAATCCCAATGATTTCTTTAATAATGCGATAGTGGCAACGCCTAGCAAAATACTTTGTATTGACATAAAGAACAATTCAAAACAACAACAAGAGGCGGCTAAAACGCTTTTAAATTGGTTTGTGTACAATAGTAATGGACAAAAGAATTGGGTATATAATTTAAACATAATTTCTCCATTTAGGAACGTAAAGATTACACCAAATGATCCTCTAGCAAAGTCGATTGTAGAGTACATGAAAGCAGAAAAAACATTCAGACCACCATTTGCACTTTTGCCTTCTGATCATTGGCCTATTGTTGGTGCCTATATGCAGAAGTATCTAGCAGGTAAAATGAATCGTCAACAATTGTTGACTGAAATTATGAAGTATTGGGCAAAGGTAAAATAGTGACTTAGTAAAAAGTGTATTTCAAAATGCTGATACTTTCAAAGCCTCACAATGTTGAGATTTAGGGGCTGTCTGATCAATTCCTTTAGGATGGCCCCTATCTTTATTAAATATTTTCTGGGAAGGAGGAAAAAGGTTCGGTGAATAAACGACTTGCAAATTTTAAAATTTTTTTGACATTTGCTGGGGTTTCAACTATTGCGTTTGCAACAGTGGTAATAGTTCCTTTTATCTACGGTATTTACCTTACATTCACTAATTGGAATGGAATTGACAATAAATATGAGTTTATAGGATTTTCAAACTATCTTAGCTTAATTAAAGATCAGGTGTTCAGAGATTCGTTTTTGCTAACATTGAAATATGTATTTTATACTGTCCTGTTTACAAATTTAATAGCTTTCTTTTTGGCTTATTTATTAACCAGTGGGATAAAAGGACAAAATTTGTTTAGAATTATTTTCTTTACTCCTAACTTAATAGGTGGCATTGTATTAGGATTTATTTGGCAATTTATATTCAACAATGCCTTGCCTTATTTCGGTCAACAATTAGGTATAGATTTATTTTCCGATTCGTGGTTAGCTTCGCCTGAAAAAGCATTTTGGGCGTTGGTAATTGTAACGGTATGGCAATACTCGGGATATATGATGATGATATACATAGCTGGCTTTGTAGGGATACCTCAAGATTTGATAGAAGCGGCGACTATTGATGGTGCAGGACAGTTTACAAGGTTGATAAGAATAATATTACCTTTGATGGCTCCATCGTTTACAGTTTGTTTGTTTTTATCACTCCAAAGAAGTTTTATGGTTTATGATTTAAACTTAGCATTAACAAAAGGAGGACCTTTTAAAAGTACAGAACTTGTGTCTATGCATGTTTATAATGAAGCGTTTTTATCACAAAATTATGGAACAGGACAAGCAAAAGCTTTTGTTTTGTTTATAACCGTAGCGATTATTACTCTTATTCAAGTTTATTTAAGTAAAAAGGCAGAGGTGGAAGCATAAATGGGTTTGAAGGTAAGTGTAAAAAATAGAGTTTTTAATGTAATTAAATTTTTGGTAGTCTTAATTTTTGCCTCTTTATATGTTTTTCCCTTTGTAACTGTAGTAATCAACTCGTTCAAGAAAACAGTTGATATTATTTCAAACCCTATAGAATTGCCGAAAGAGTTTCAAATTGCTAACTATTTAGAGGCTGCTCAAAAGATGACATATTTAAAGAGTTTCTTAAACACCTTTATAATAACAGTTTTCAGTATTGCGGCGATTGTAGTTTTTTCATCTATGACTGCTTACGTATTTGTGAGAAAGAAGTGGGCTATCAACAGAATATTGTTTAGTATTATGATTGCATCTATGATAATTCCTTTTCAGTCAATTATGATACCTCTTGTTAAAATTTACAGTTCTATGAACATGTTAAATAACAAATGGACGTTAATATATATGTATTTAGGTTTTGGAACTGCTTTTGCAGTGTTTATGTATCATGGATTTATTAAAAGTATACCATTTGAGTTAGAAGAAGCAGCATTTGTAGAGGGGGCAACAAGTTTGCAAACGTTTTGGAAGGTTGTATTTCCACTATTAAAGCCTATAACAACAACGCTTATAATATTAGATGGTCTTTGGATATGGAATGATTTTTTGCTACCAAGTCTTATTTTAATTTCAGCTGAAAAAAGAACTTTACAGTTATCAACTTTCTACTTTTATGGAACATATACATCTGATTATGGATTGGCAATGGCTGCGTTAGTGTTAACTGTGCTACCTATAATTATTGTGTATTTGTTTATGCAGAAATATATCATTGTTGGTATTCTAAAAGGTGCAATTAAATAAATACTTATTGAAATAAATTTAGAAAATGGAGTGAAGAGTGTGAAAAACTCTGCACGACTGAAACAGGCAATGCATTATATATCCCAAAATAAGTTCAATGTTGACAATAAATACAGGCTGAAATTCCATTTAATGGGCGAATGTGGTTGGATAAACGATCCAAATGGTTTCATTTTTTATAATGATTGGTATCACTGCTTTTTTCAATATAATCCTTTTGAACCTTTTTGGGGCCCTACTTATTGGGGACATGCAGTGAGCAAGGATTTGGTTAAGTGGGACTATCTACCAATAGCTTTGGCACCAGACAAAGAGTATGATAAAAGTGGATGTTTTTCTGGAAGTGCAATTGAAAAAGACGGCAAGTTATACCTTATGTATACTGGCCATGTTGAAGATTGTGCAGGTAGTTATTATCAAACACAGTGCATAGCATATTCAGAGGATGGGATAAGCTTTGAAAAGTATTTTAAAAACCCAGTTATAAATACAAGTGATATCCCGGAACAAGCAAGTAAAAATGATTTTCGTGACCCTAAAGCCTTTAAAAAGGGAGATTTTTATTATGCTGTTATTGCGTCGCAAAGTAAAGAAGGCAAAGGGCAAGTTCTTTTGTATAAGTCATCGGATTTGCTGAAATGGGAGTATGTTAATACAATTATCAGGAATAATAATATTGTAGAAGAAAATATATGGGAATGCCCAGATCTGTTTGAGTTTGGTGAAAAAGATATTTTACTTTTTTCTGCACAACAAAAAGAAGGAAAAAAAGTTATAAAAAGTGAAACATTTTATTGCGTAGGGAAAATGAATTTTAAAAGTGGTTTATTTCATATTGATTATTGTGAAAAGTTGGACTGGGGTAAATATTTCTATGCTCCTCATACTACAGTGGATAAAAAAGGTCGCAGGTTAATGATTGCATGGATGGATAATTGGAATTGTCCATTTCCAACACAAGAAGGGCATAATTGGGCTGGAGCGCTTATATTGCCAAGAGAGCTATATTTAAGAAACAACAAATTATTTATGAAACCAGTGGATGAGATAAAAAAATATAGAAAAGAAGAAATTCATGTTGAAAGAGTTCTAAGTGATGAAAGTATGTATTTAAATTGTGAATCGGAATGTATGGAAATTGAGAGTGACTTGTTTTTTATAACAGATGCAAAAGTTGAGATAAACATTTTTTCAGGTGTATTGACGAATAACAGTGTAAAAATCCTATATGATAGTTTTTCCAAGAAACTTAAATTTATTATAAATGATCTGGTGTTCAATAACGAAAGTCAAGAAATAGATTTACATCCAATTGATAATAAAGTAAACATAAGATTTCTACTAGACAAATCTTCCATAGAACTTTTTATTAATGAAGGAGAGAAGGTCTTGACGAATCGCATATATCCATTGGAGAAGTATAATACTTTAAGTATAAGTTCAAAAGGTACTTGCAAAGTGAACTTAAAAAAGTGGAATCTAAATGTTTAGGACTTAGAAAATATCAGAATTTTAAAATCTGTTTTGTCTTTTTTCAGAAAATATGGATTATTAGCTTTTTAAATGGTATTATTGATCTTAGTGATAAATAAATAGAAAGAGGAATGAGCAAAATGCCAATCACCTTTAACCACAAAACAGGCATGTTTTTCATAGAAACAAAGAACACCAGCTATGTGATAAAGCTTTTCAAAGGGAAGTTTTTGTCCCATGTTTACTGGGGCAAAAAGATAAAAGAGTTTGAGTGGACAGATTTTGATGTGACAGGCGGAAGAGCGTTTGGTCCAACACCTGACCCAAATGACAAGACATATTCATTTGATACAATGCTTTTAGAATACCCTGCATATGGCAATTCTGATTTTAGGCATCCCGCGTATCAAATTCAGCAGGAAGACGGTTCTCGTATCACAAACCTTGTTTACAAAACACACAGAATCTATGATGGAAAGCCAAAACTTGAAGGTCTTCCGGCAACATATGTTGAGTCACCTGATGAGGCTCAAACACTGGAGATAGAACTTTAT
Organism: Caldicellulosiruptor naganoensis; assembly: GCF_026914285.1. Lineage (NCBI taxonomy): Bacteria > Bacillati > Bacillota > Caldicellulosiruptorales > Caldicellulosiruptoraceae > Caldicellulosiruptor > Caldicellulosiruptor naganoensis. Next base: position 2,149,414 of record NZ_CP113864.1, on the reverse strand, counting down.
GATGATTTGATTGACTTGAAAGTCACATTGATATATACAGCTTTCAGAGATTATGATGCAATAACAAGAAGTGTAAGATTTGAGAACTTAGGAAAACAAAAACTAAAAATTCTTCGTGCAATGAGTGCATGTGTTGACTTTCCAGAAGGGGATTTTGAACTTTTGCACCTGTGGGGTTCATGGGCAAGAGAAAGATACATAGAGAGAACTCCACTTATTCACGGAATGCAGGTAATTGAAAGTGCAAGGGGCGAAAGTTCACATCAGCACAATCCATTTATAGCACTTTTGTCAAAGGATGCAACTGAAAAACATGGCGATGTGTATGGCTTTTCGCTTGTCTATAGTGGAAACTTTGCTGCAATTGTTGAAAAAGACCAGTACAACCTTGTTAGGGTGACAATTGGTATAAATCCATTTGAGTTCACCTGGGTGTTAGAGCCAGGCGAGAAGTTTCAGACACCCGAGGTTGTGATGGTTTACTCACAAGAGGGCTTGGGAGGGATGTCTCGCACATACCACAAGCTCTACAGAAAAAGACTTTGCAGAGGGGTATATAGAGATAAGAGAAGACCGATTCTTATAAACAGCTGGGAAGCTACATATTTCAATTTCAATGAAGAAAAGCTTCTTTCTTTAGCAAAAGAGGCAAAAGATCTTGGGATTGAGCTATTTGTTTTAGATGATGGATGGTTTGGCAAAAGAGATGATGACACAAGCTCGCTTGGAGACTGGTTTGTTGACAGAAGGAAGCTTCCAAATGGCTTAGATGGGCTTGGCAAAAAGCTAAATGAAATGGGGCTCAAATTTGGGCTTTGGTTTGAACCTGAGATGGTCTCGCCAGACAGTGAGCTTTATAGAAAACACCCTGACTGGTGCATACAGGTGCGGGGAAGGACTTTAACGCAGTGCAGGAACCAGTACGTTCTGGACATTACAAGAGAAGATGTTAGAAAAGAGATTTTGAGAATGATGAAGGAGATTATAAAAGCAGCTCCAATTGAATATATCAAGTGGGACATGAACAGACCCTTAACAGAAGTAGGTTCGCTTGAGCTCCCACCAGAGAGACAAAAAGAGGTCTTCCACAGATATGTTCTGGGGCTTTATCAGATGATGGAAGAGCTTACAACAGAGTTTCCACACATCTTATTTGAAGGCTGTTCTGGCGGTGGAGGAAGGTTTGACCCTGGGATTTTGTATTACATGCCTCAAATTTGGACAAGTGATAATACAGACGCAATAGAGAGGCTTAAAATCCAGTTTGGAACAAGCATAGTATATCCAGCGTCTACGATGGGTGCTCATGTATCAATTGTGCCAAACCATCAGGTTGGTAGGATAACACCTATGAAGACAAGAGGAATTGTAGCGCTTTCAGGTTGTTTTGGGTATGAACTTGATTTGACAAAGCTATTTTGTGAGGACAAAGAAGAGATTAAAAGACAAATTGAGCTTTACAAGAGAATATGGCATATAGTGTTTGAAGGTGATTTGTTCAGATTAATTTCTCCATTTGAGGGAAATAGCGCTGCATGGATGTATGTGACAGAGGATAAGAAAGAGGCGGTTGTATTCTATGTGGAAATTTTAAGGCAGCCAAACCCACCAATCAAAAGGTTAAAGTTAGATGGTCTTGACCCCAGCAAGAGCTATTTAATTGAAGGTGAGCAAAAAACAAGGTTTGGCGATGAGCTTATGAACATAGGACTTATGATTCCTCAGATGTGGGGAGACTTTAATTCTCATATGTGGATTTTAAAAGCAGTTGATTAGATTTAAATTTGGTAGTATAATTGTAAAAAAGCAGGAAAGTGTGGTTCTATGATAAGGAAACTTTCAAATGCTGATTTTAAAACTCTTATGGATTTTGTCCGAAAGGAAAAAGAGTGGAATATTTTTATAATTGGCGATATTTTAAGTTTTGGTTTTGACTCACCAGTTGTTGAGGTTTGGGGAGAATTTGACGTTATCTCTGGGAATTTAAAAGCTGTTCTTCTTCGCTATCGCAGAGATTTGATCTTCTATTCAAATTCTGACAGCTGGGACATTGACTCATTTTGCAACATAATACTTACAACAAAGTGCAAGGTTTTTTCTGGCAAAAAGGATGCTGTTATGCCGTTTTTGAAAGCACTGAATGTGCTTAATAAAAGAGAGCAGCTTTTTATGAAGCTTGACAGCAGTGTAGATAAGAATAAATTAGAACTTTCTCAGGAAGAGTTTGAAAAGGTCAGGGTAATAAATAAGGATAATTTAGAAGAAAACCTTGACAAGCTTGAACTGATAGTATACTTATATCAGTCTATAGAAGAATTTTTAAATCCCTCAACGTTTGAACAGCTAAGACAGGATGTTTTGATGGGAAGAAGCAGGATATATTATATAGAAGAAGATGGGATGGTTGTATCATCTGCACGAACGAGTGCAGAAATTGCAGACATGGCAATGGTTTTAAGTGTTTGTACAATGCACGAGTATCGTTCAAGAGGATACGCTACTATGTGCATGAAAAGACTTTGCAGTGATTTGATAAAAGAGGGCAAATCGCTTTGCTTGTTTTGTGACAATCCAAAAGCTGCTAATATATACAGAAAGATTGGCTTTCAGCAGATTGGTACATGGGTAACATTGGGATTGTAAAGTATTTGTTTCAAACAGACTTAACCACCTGTGATTTTGCAGGTGGTTTATTATTTTTTTAAATTTTTGGTTGTAGTTGTATGGATTTAGTGATATAATATAGAAAAGTTATAAATGGGGGTTTGAAGTTTTGAATAGTAAAAATATTACCTGTGTTATTGTGGCTTTAATTTTAGGAATTTCTTTGACAGTTTCATCTTACTTTTTATCAAACGGGCTTATAAATCTAAGGGCAGAGAGAAAAGTCATTACAGTAACAGGTTCTGCAAAAAAACAGCTCAGGTCTGACCTTGTCAAGTGGACAGGGATGTATTCTGTGCAGGCAAAAGATTTAAAAGAAGCTTACAAACTTTTGGAAGAAAGTCAGAAGAAGGTGAAAGATTATTTCCTCTCTAAAGGACTTTCTGAAAAGGACTTGATTTTTTCTTCAATTTCAACTCAAACAATATACGAGATGCTTCCAAATGGAATATATTCAACAAAAGTTGATAGCTACAAGCTTTCGCAAAGCATTCAGATTACATCAAAAGATGTAGACAAGATTACAGATCTTTCTCGAAAGTCAACAGAGCTTATAAACTCCGGTGTTCAGTTTGAGTCTATGCCACCTCAGTATTATTATACAAAGCTTGCAGATTTGAAAATCCAGATGCTTTCTTTAGCGACAGAAGATGCTGTAAGAAGAGCAAAACAGATTGCAAAGAGCACAGGAAGTAGTGTTGAAAGATTAAAATCTGCTTCTATGGGTGTTTTCCAGATAACTCCGCTTTATTCAACTGAAGTTAGTGACTATGGAATAAATGATACAACATCAATAGATAAAGAAATAACTGCAGTTGTGAACTGTGAGTTTATAATAAAATAAGTGGCAAAATGCCCCTTCCAGTTTCCTCAGAAAGTTGGAAGGGGTTTTAATATTCAAACTCAATCCCAAACGGTTTTAATGCTCTTGGCAAGATTCCATGGACATATGCAATCATTAGACCATAGTTTGTTATTGGCACACCCTGTTTTTTAGCAAGTTCTACTCTATAAAGCATTTCTCTTCGTGTTATCATGCACCCACCACAGTGGATTATAAGCTTGTACTTTGTAAGGTCTTTTGGATAATTGTAGCCTGATACCCACTCAAAGTTTATATCAAATCCAGCTATCTGGCGAAGCCATCTTGGAATTTTAACAGTTCCAATATCATCTGATTGCCTGTGGTGTGTACATGCCTCTGCAATCAAGACTGTATCTCCAGGTTTTAAATCTTTAATTTTCCTGACTCCTTCAACAAACTCCACCAAATCCCCTTTGTATCTTGCAAACAAAATTGAAAAAGATGTAAGAGGAACATCAGGTGGTGTGTCTGCGTCAACCTTTAAAAAAGCTTGCGAGTCGGTGATTACAATTGCAGGTTTTTTACCAAGATTTTCGATAGTTTCTTTAAGCTCGTATTCCTTTGTCACAATTGCAATTGCATCACAGTCCAGAATATCTCTTATTGTCTGCTGCTGAGGCAAAATCAATCTTCCTTTTGGGGCTGCTTTGTCAATCGGCACAACTAAAACTGCAAAGTCGCCTGGGTTTATCAAATCTCCTACTATTCGCAAATCCTCTCCAACATCTGGCACAAGCTTTGAAAGTGAACTTTTTAGCTCATCAATTCCTTTTAAAGTAGCACATGACACAGCTAAAAATGGCATTCCCAAGGTTGACTGCAAAAAAGAAAGTTTTTCTTTATAATTTGGGTCTTTGTCAATCTTATTCAAAACACCAATTCTTGGCACTTTTTTCTCATCAAATAGTTTTACAAGCTGCTTTTCATACGTCAAATCCTCAATGTCAGATACCACTAAGATTGCAATATCTGTTTTGTTCAAAACCTCCAGTGTCTTTTCAACCCTGAGCTTGCCAAGCTCACCCACATCATCAATTCCTGCTGTGTCAATCAAAACAACAGGCCCGAGCGGCAAAATCTCCATTGATTTATAGACAGGGTCTGTTGTCGTGCCCGGCATGTCAGATACAATCGCAATTGGCTGGTTTGTAATGGCATTGATTAAGCTTGACTTACCAGCGTTTCGCTTGCCAAATATAGCTATGTGAAGCCTTTCACTGCGCGGTGTTGTGTTCATCTTAAAGTCAGTCCTTTCAAGATGAATTTATTCTTTAAACTTTATAAACTCAAAAGGATTCAAAAGCTCTTGTGCTTCTTTTTCATCCATAATATTTAGATCTTTGACAACATCTATTATTTGCTTGTTCTCAATAATTGCCTTTTTTGCAATTTCTGCAGCTTTGTCATATCCAATCTTGTCTATTAAACTTGCTGCAATAGCAGGAGTCTTTTTTGCATACTCTAAACATTTTTCTTTGTTTGCTGTTATACCATCTATACACTGCTGCCTGAAAATTTTAATACCGTTTTTGAGAATTTTAAGACTTTCAAGAAGATTGTTTGCTATCAGAGGTAAAAAAGCATTCAGCTCAAGCTGACCAGCCTGCGCTGCTAAGGTTATCGCAAAGTCGTTTGCCATCACCTGAAAAGCTATTGTGTTTATAAGCTCAGGGATTACGGGATTTACCTTTCCTGGCATAATGCTTGAACCTGCCTGAACAGCTGGCAGGTTTATCTCATTAAAGCCCGTGTTTGGTCCAGAGGAAAGAAGACGAAGATCATTTGCAATCTTTGAGAGATTTACTGCCAAGGCTTTCAAAAGCCCAGAGCATTCAACAAAAACGTCTGCGTTCTGTGTTGCGTCCATAAGATAGTCGGATCTTGCCAAGCCAATTTTGGTAAGGTTTCTTAGTATTTCTATCACTTTAAAGATGTATTTCAAAGGTGCGTTTACTCCTGTGCCAACAGCAGTTGCACCAAGATTGACAACTCTTAGCCGCTCTTCAACCTTGTATAGTCTCCATCTGTCACGTGAAATGGCTTGGGCATATGCACCAAACTCCTGACCAAGTGTTACAGGCAGGGCATCCTGCAGCTGAGTTCTTCCTGCCTTTATTACATCTTCAAATTCATGCTCTTTTTTCTGAAGGCTTTTTTGAAGTTCTGCTATTTCCTCTGAAAGCTCTCTTACATTCCATATAGTGGCAATTCGCAGGGCTGTAGGGTACACATCGTTTGTTGACTGTGACATATTAACATGGTTGATTGGATGAATTATGTCATACTCACCCGGTTTTCTTCCAATGTGAATTAAGGCTATATTGGCAATAACTTCGTTTACATTCATATTTGTAGATGTTCCCGCACCGCCCTGGAATCTGTCTACAATGAACTGGTCATCATATTTTCCTGCCAGAATTTCGTCACATGCAAAGACAATAGCATCTTTAATTTTTTCATCCAAAAGACCAACTTCATAATTTGCAATTGCGCACGCTTTTTTGACCATGACAAGCGCTTTTATTAAATCTTTGTCAACGCTCTTTCCAGAAACATTGAAATTAGCAAAAGCGCGTTTTGTGTGAATTCCATAAAGCTCAAGGTCAGAAAGCTCAATACTGCCCAAGAAATCTTTTTCTATTCTTGACATTGCTGTATATCTCTCCTGATTAAATGTATTTTAAAATTGTCCTATATTAATCAACATCAAATATTATATCATATCGATGAAAATTCAGGTGAAAAAGACACGATTTTAAAAGCACTTTCTTTAATTGCGGAATTTTAAAGCTTTGCAATAGGTTTTTATGTCCAATAAAGGTAACTTTGAATCAGTTTACAATAGTCATTTAAGGTGACTTTTCCTTTTGGATTTGTGTTTGTTTTGTTAGTGTGTAATTAGAGTGCAAAAAATATAGTAATTGGTTTAATTTAAAAACAGAAAACAGTCCAAGGTAAATTTTTATCTTTGACAAGACAAAATAATGTAAAATTGAGTGCAAAATATTGCAAAAAAAAAAACAATATTATGAATTGAAATTAAAAACAGCAGTTATAAATTATAATTAAAGGTTCTTAAATGAAATAGAATTAAAAAACGAAAGGATAAGAAGATATAATCAAAAAATTACTAAAAAAGGGAAGGTACAAAAGAATCGTGATTAGTGCTATTGTGTTTTTTACATTACTCTTACTGAACCTTAGTGATGCATTTGCAGAAAATACAATTACGTATGTTGAACTTCCAGTTAAAAAAGGTAAGTCAGGCATATTCAAATTGGTGCTGGGCAGCAGGGTGTGAGTCGATATTGTACTATTGCAAAAACTATTTAGGTTTTGGGAGAGAAGCAACACAGTGGGATATAGTGAAATATATTTATGGAAGCTATGTAAATAAACCTGCATCTCTTTATGATATACAAAAAGCACTGAGCCATTATGGTGTTGGCTCTTCACGCATGATACCAGTAAGTGGCTGGATAATTTCATATGGGCAAATTGCAGAGCAAATTGTAAATTACAGAAGTCCAATAGGATTAGTAATTACAGCAACAGTAAGTCAAAATCATTTTGTTGTTTTAAATGGTATATGGCAATATTTTGACTCAAATGGATATCTACAAAATTATATAATGATTATGGATCCAGCTATAGGTGGAGTAATTAGTATTCCTGATTCTGAGTTGAGGGATAATGACAATTACCAGGATTACTTAGATGCGATAAGAGTTTTTAGACCATATTGATATAACAGGGGGGTGAAATAGAATGAAAAAGAATAAGGTATATATTGGTTTTGTAATGACCTTTTTGTTGCTTTTCTTTACGACATTTTCTGCTACTGGAGCAAGCTATTCAATCGAACACAATGATGAAATTAATATACTCAGAAGGCAGTATTTAGCCGAGTCATGGCTCAAGCTTTATATCAGTACTCTTATTAAAAATTATATAAAAGACTCATCTACGCTGCAATCGTTAAATGAAATAACAAATATCAATGGACCGTATAACATTGAAAAATTCAAGTTGAGCAAAGAGTATGAATATTACAGGGTATTTCATATTCCAACTGAAGTTAAGATAGCTGAAGATGGGCGTCCATATCATATTGTAAGAGATGAGGTAAAAGAAAAAGTTAAAAATTTGAGATTTAACTCTTGGAAAGATGTTTTTAATACTGAATTTGTAGACAATGGATGGGCAAGAATTGTATATTACGATAATATACCTGTTGGATATCTTCTTATCGTGTGGGATAGTAAAATGAACAATTATATAGTGAATACTGGAGTGTTTGGGAATGATTCATTGGGTAATGCAGTAAATAATTTGGAAAAATATTTGGTACAACGAGGCATTAAGAGTGATGTAAAAATTGTCAATATTGAAGAAATGACATTATACGCAGTATCAGGTGATGGAAATTGGTGGTGTGCTGGTGCAAAAGGTTACGAAAATCATATATGGGATTTTGGCATAATAAAAGATGCATTAAATAAAATACCAGTTCAAATTTTAAACGCTATAGAAGAAAGAAGTAGATTGATGAGGGAAGCTCCTGAAAAGATAATGATAGGTGGGGAAGACCCATCAAAAACATTATACTTTATTGCTGCCAAAAAAGAGAGAGCTCAGAATGTTATGATTGCTATATACTTGCTAATTCTGACTGCTATTGTTGTTATATGCTCAAAGTGGAAATTTTCTTACCAGCATCTATTCTACAAACATGTTAGAAATAGACAAAAGTGAAACTATGTTCAAAAATAATTCAAACAAATATTTAAAGGGAGCTGTCTGAAGAATAAAATTGCGACTGCTCCCTTACTGCTGTTTTGTAGGTCTTTTTTAGAACAAATCAATTTCTTCCCACTCTTTTTTCATAAGGCTATGGTACCTTTCTTTGAAATATTTTTCATGTTCCTCTTCCCACTTGGCAAGATGTAGAAGCAAACCTTTTACATTGCCATCTTCAACTTTTTCAGCAGCGTGTTTATAAAATGCTGCAAAATCGCTTTCAATCAGGTATGCAAGCCTTAAAATTGTAAGGTCTGAAAAGTCAGCTTCCAAAATTTTGGAGTTATCAACTAATATATGCGGATCTACCATTTTGTTCTGGTCATCTACAACCCATGAAATTGAAATTGGTGGTTCTTGGCTGCCCAGACTTTTTAGAATATTCTCAAGATACTTATAATGTTCCTGCTCAATCTTTACAAACTCTTCAAAAAGTTTTTTTAGCCCTTCATCTTGCAAGCTATTTGCATAGAACGAATAAAAGTCTTGCGCATTTTTCTCCATCTTCATTCCAAACCTCAATATGTTCTCGATCTTTTTGCTCATCATAATGTCTCTCCTTTTAATAAGATTTTTTTCTCAAAAATATTTATACCCAAAAGCTTGTATTAAAAACTTAACATAAATCATATCGAAAAATATAAATGATTCAAAAGGCTATTTTCTGTTCCTATCCTATAGCCTTTTTAAATTCTTTATCTTCTTTATTTGACAGACTAATATTATAATTTAATAGAATACCTTGATTCTCTCAAATTTACCCCTGCAATATTAATTATTCTTACTTTATTATCACTTCTGAACCCATACCTTTCATAAAAATTCAAAGCTCTCGTATTGCCTTCCAAAACCTAAAGGTGACAGTAATCAAAATTTTGCTTTTTCAATCTATTTAAAGCAAAATTCATTAATTCATAACCTTGCCTGGTTGACCAATATGCTGGTAAAACATATAGAGATATGATCTCTCCATATCCAGCTTCTCCATCACGCGATTTACCAAAACAAACACATCCAGTATCAGTTTCTCCATTATTTATTATCGCCGCTTAATGCAATTTATTAGATAACGCATCGATAAATGGCTTGATCCACTTATCTTCCGAAATCCCATTTAGATAATCTTGCGGTATCAAACCTTTATAAGCTTCTTTCCACGTTAAAGCGTGTATTCTACTCATAATAGCTACATCTTCAATTTTAGCTAACCTTATATAACTCAATTATTCCCCTCCCATTATTCGAGTATTTTTATCTGCAATTCATAATTTAAAGAAACCTTTTTTACTTTATATTTTTTTCAGAATCTGATATAAGTACTGTTCTAGTTCTGCGCTGCATGGCACATACAATTAAATAAACTTCAGAAAGCAGAAGATGCCAAAGAACTTTTAGCAAAGACAAAAACCAATTTTTATTTTTTCTGCACATAATTTTTTGCTGCTACATAAAAAGTTTTTCCTTTAATGTTTCTTTCTTCTGTACTTTTGTATAACTTAACCTATAGATGCCATGGCAATATAGAATGCTATAAAGTTGTACTTTGTGCTTTTATAGTTTTTAGTCTATTAGAAATCCTTAGTAAATCACCCTTCGACTCTTTGGTATATTTGAAAATAGTATAAGAAGAACAAAGTTGTTGAATTAGAAGGCAAAAGTTTTAGATATTGAAATCACCTCTCAAGTTAATTATTTACTTTAATATTAGTAAAATAAAGAAAAAAGCAATAGTCGGATTATACATACAAAATTATGGCTCTGATATTGTTAATATTGTTAAAAAAAAGTATCGGAGAAGGATAGTGATGAAGGAAGATAAAGCAAAAGGCTATCCGATCAAACTTTTGGATAGCCTTTGAGGTTATTTATGATTTATTTCAAATTAAAGACTATTCAATAATTCCATTTTGTCTTGCCCATTTATCAAGTTGTTCTGCTATTTCTTGTTTCTTTTGTTCTAATATCTTTTGGTATTCTTCTCGTTCTTTTTCTATCTGCTCTTCTGTTATGTTATTTTGCTTTGCTATTTCTTTACCTGCAGGAGTTAAAAAGAGCAAACTCTTTTTAAAATCTGGATCAATCATATAAATATCTTTTCTTGCTTTATGTTCAATAGCTATTGTTCGAAATTCTTTCCAAATATTTTGCCAATCATAAGGTTTTTTGATTAACTCTTTGAGAAATTTCTCGTAATAGTAAATAGCAACTTTATCAATTTTATATTCAGCATATCTTTCTATGTTAAATATATTATTTTGATTTTCTTTTAAGTATTCTTCATAACCCTTTTTGAATTTTTGCTTTGTTTCAAAATCAAGCTTGATGTACATATCTGTATAAATACTATAAAAGTAATCCTTTATAAACTTGTAGAGATATTTGGCTTTTTCATCGGAAAAGTATTTTTCATAGTCAAGAGTTGAAATTTCAGAAGGAATGTTGTAATTTAGTCTTATATTTTCTGTTTTCAAAAGAATATCAAAACTTTCTTTGAGATTTTCATCTAATAAGTTTTGAGTCTGTTCACTCCAATTTTTGTTTGTTTCAATATTTGCGTATACAAGATTTGAATTAGGTAAGGAAGAATTATTATTCAAAAAGTAAAATTTTATACTTACTGCTGATAACAAAAGAAAAAATATCAAAAAAAGATAAATTAATAATTTGTTTTTTCTATTCATTGCTATCATCCTTTCTACATTAACAAATTTTAATTAATACTCATTTTGTAGAGAATAATCCAATTTTCTTTAAGACACTTGTAAAAAAGGTAATTATACAAGCTAATATTATAATCGTTAGAAGTATGCGGAGCAACTAATACATCATAGATACCATTTGCACTAGTTTTATCATGAACGATCTGAGAATGATAAGAAGCATCACGACCATAAGTAGAACTATAAGCGTTTATATGCTGAACTATATCGCCTTCTTTTAAGAAATCATAAACTTCAGTTTTGAAGTTTTCAAGAGCATACCAGACAGGCAAAATTTTAATCTGGTAAGAACGTTTTCTACCATATCCATTAGAGTTACCCCAGTGTCTTCTGAATTCTTCAGCACCAGTCCAAGAAGTTGATCTATTTGTTGATGTGTTGTAAAACCAGTAATCTGTATTAGATTCTATACCTGATGTTGCTGATTTAATCATAGGCATAGAACCAGCATAAAGAACCTGTGATGCGAAGTTTGTGCAATCCCCGCCGTAATTTGAGAAATCAGCGTATGTTGCGTTTGGTTTTTCAGCATATTTCAGAGTATAACTTCTTGCAGCGCTTCTATTGTAGTTAGTATTTAAAGAGTTTGAGTTTGTATAGTTAGATTTCAGAACTTGAAGGCTGTAGTAATGAGAACCAGAATGTCCATAAGAGCTTGAGACTAAGATATAAAAATACCCACTGTTTGCCACAGAGTATCGAATAAACTCATTTTTGCCAGTTGAGTTAGTTGAAGAAGCAACCAGCTGCTGTGAAGGACTGTATAGAGAAATATTATAGTTAACATTTGGATGAGGGTTTATAAAATTGATGGCAACAATTTCGCCTGCATTAAAGTAGATTTTAAAGTAGTCTTTATCTTGAGAAGGATTGGTAGACTGATAAATTAAACCTTTGATGATATCACTGCAGCTTATTGAGTTAGCGGTGGAAAAACTGTTGTTATTTTCTGACTCAACATAAACAGCAGCAAACGCATTTTCATTATACCATAAAATCAATGAAAAAGCAATTAAAGGAATTAGAAGTTTGGTAACAACTTTTTGAAAAATCCTTCTCATAAGTAAATCACCCCTCGACTCTTTGGTATAGTTGTTGAATTAGAAGGCAAAAGTTTTAGATGATGAAATTACCTTTCAAGTTAATTATTTACTTAAATATTAGCAAAAAAAAAAGTACACGTCCTATTCCGTCTTTCCTGTATCTTTCGTATCTAAAAGATTTATATCCTTCTTTCATTTCAGAAAGCATATTTTGAGCTAATTTCTCATTCAAAATTGAACTATCATATTCTTCTCCATTTTCACTGAAAAACCACGGTTTTAACTCTTCAGGAAGATTTTTTTTCCTAAAGATAACTCTTCTACAGTACCTAAAACTGCTTCAATTTCATATTGCTTTTTTATATCTAAATCATATAGCATTTTATTATCTTTTACATAAAGCCAATTTGAAGTTAGCTTTTCTAATTCAGGTTTGGCTTTTTTGTCAAAAATTAATAGGTCAAGAAATTGGCCTTCACATTTTACTATTTTCTCTTCTTTTATTGGTTCAGGAAACTCTGTATCAAATATCTTATACAATCTAATCCACTCAGCACGGCTTTTCACACGCTTTATTGGTTCGTGAGGAACAACATAAATCAAAAATGCTGTTGAACCAATAATAAAAACTAAAAACACAATGACCAATAAAACAATTATTAAACATCCTCTCAAAATTTTTTTGCCTACCACCACATGGTATTACTCCCTTCTTTATTTATAAAAGAACGTTGACCTTAACTGTTTCTATTTTGATAAAAATTTCATATGATTTGACAACCCCAATATTCTGCAAATCTTCTCCAAATTCATTTAACCATTCCCCAAAGCTCATTTTTCCTTTTATTAAGTCCGGTATTTGTTCTATTGAACTTTGTTTTTTAATATGGTTATCAAAGTTATAAGTATCGTGAAGCCATATACTTATGGTATTTTCACTCTCTTTTTTAAAATACAGGTTAGCGTTGTTTATTGCTAAATAGAGGTCTAAATCATGATTTTTACGAAATGTTACAGGAAATTTATATTTATTTCTATTTTTCGTTTTTACTTAGTCCTATTATCTCTCCGACTTTCATTGTAGGGAGTAATTCTTCAGCTACAGAAATAATATGCTTCCTGGCTGTTTTATAATCTACATTCTTCTTTATTTTTTGAGACAATTCGCTTTTTTCATTTGAAATTGTTATTTTAGACGGCTTGTCCTGCAAAGCATGCTCGAAAAAATTTATTGCATATTTCAGATTATTGTCTGTAACACGCCTCAAAGCTTCTAACCCTACTTTCATTTCTGTTCTTATAGCATTTATTTCAGTTTTCTTCAATGAATCTGAAATTTTCTCCCTAATATTATTTGTAAGATTTTCTAATTTTCTAAAAACAGATGGAATAGTTGAAGATCCAATCAGCAGGAAAACCTTTTTCATAAACATAGGCAGGCGAAATTTTAGAGTTGTTTTGGGCTGTATTTTGGTTTGAAGGTGAGAGATAGCTTTTTGAAATTTGCTCTGCAGTACTTTTTTGGGCTGACAGGTTTTGAAGGCAAGAGCTATTTTTAAGAATCAAATTAAAATTATTAGAAGTTAATACAATACTTTTCATTTCCTCATAACCCCATATTTTCATTTGTTTTTTTGTTTATTATGGAATTATAATACAAAAGTATATCGAAAAATACAGGTAAAAACAATAGTGATTTTAAACAAAAAGTGATAAGAAGCGAAGAATTCTATATACAAAAAACAATTAAATGAAATAGTAATAATGACATTAAAATATCATATTAAAGTTTTAATACTGTGCAAACTGTTGTTACCTCTCAAGTTAATTATATACTTTAATATTAGCAAAAAACAATTAGCATTTTAAATAAAGTTTTAGATGAAGACAATAAAGAAATTTTGTTAATAACTAATAAGGAAACTATGGTAAAATATTAAAGCAAGAAGATAAGTTTTAAAAAATTTTTTCTCCAGTCACCTGAAAATGAAAAATACTTGTAATAATCAAATGAAAAGTTTAGAAAAGAAAAAAGGAGAGTAGGAGGGTATGATTATTGACTTTCACACCCACTGTTTTCCAGATGACTTGGCACCAAGAGCAATGTCAAAGCTTTCACAAATTTCTGGTATGCCATATTATCACAACGGTACTTTGTCAGGTTTGAAAAAGTTTGCTAAAAAAGCTGGAGTTGACATATGTGTGGTTTTGCCCATTGCAACAAAACCTCAGCAAACAAGAACAATAAACAGATGGGCTTTGTCTGTGATGGAAGAAAATGAGGACATAATTTGTTTTGGCACAGTTCATCCTGAGTTTGATGAGTGGCAGCAAGAAATTGAATGGTTAAAATCAAAAGGTTTTAAGGGAGTAAAATTTCACCCTGATTATCAGGATTTTTTTGTGGATGATAAAAAGATGTATCCAATCTATGATGCTATTGCAAAAAACAATATGATTATACTTTTTCACTGCGGAGTTGACCCGGTTTTTATGCCACCTTACCATTGTACACCAAAAAAGCTTCATAAGGTTCTAAAAGATTTTTCGGGCGCAAAGATAGTTGCAGCGCATATGGGTGGATATAGGTTTTTTGGTGAGACGCTTGAGTATTTGATAGGTGAAGATGTTTATCTTGATACATCCTTTTTCTTTGGTGAAGTTGATATACAAAATCCCGAAGAGGTTTTCAGAAGTCATGGGATAGATAAGATTTTGTTTGCAACAGACTCTCCATGGAAAGACCAGAAAAGAGAAGTTGAGTATGTAAATAGCTTAAGACTTTCTGAAGAAGAGAAAGAAAAGATTTTCTGGAAGAATGCACAGCAGCTACTTGGACTCAAAATTGTTCATAGGGCAAGCTAAGATGTTATGTGTATAGATTAGTAAATGGCAATTAGAAAGAGAGGTTTTTAAAAATTGAGAGCCAAAATTCTTGTCAACAACTGGACGTTCAAAGGTGGGTATTTAGCAGAGCATGGTCTTTCAATTTTGGTTATAAAAGATGACAAAAAGATTTTGTTTGACTGTGGGCAGACAAATGCCATTGTGAAAAACATTGAAAAGATGGGTGTGGGCTTTGATTTTGATGCTGTAGTCCTTAGCCATGCGCATTATGACCACACAGGTGGTCTTAAATTTCTTATTGAAAGAACAGATTGTAATATTTGGGTGCACAATGGATTTTTTGAGAAAAAGTTTGCCAAAAGAGAAGGGGAGTATAAATTTATAGGTGAAAATTTTGAAGCGCTTGACATGGCAAGGTTTAAGATTGTCAATGAAGATGTCTATGAGATGTTTGATGGTATTTTTGTGGTGAATGTTACCTCAGGTAAAGAATCTAATGAGTTTTATATTCTCAAAGATGGTCGGTTTCAAAGCGATTTGTTTTTAGAAGAACAATCTCTTGTAGTTAAGGAAGATAACAAACTTATACTTATTGTTGGCTGCAGTCATAATGGAATTGAGAATATTATAGAAAAAGTGGAAAAATGCTTTTCTAAAAGTATCTTTGCAGTTATCGGTGGATTTCATTCAAAGGACTTTCAACAAGATGATTTGCAAAGACTTTGTGAGTTTTTCAGGGAAAAGAGAATCTATAAACTTGTACCTCTTCACTGCTCTGGCGCAGAAGCATTGATTTATTTTGGTAACAAAATAGCAAATAAGTTAAAGGTTTGTGGTGTGGGAGATGTGTTTGAAATATAATCATTCTAAAAAGGTGGAAATGTCGCATGAGAAAAGACTTTTGGAAAGATAAGACCATCATCATTACAGGGGCAACATCTGGTCTTGGGAAGGAAATGACAAAGATTTTACTTGAAAAAGGTGCAAAAGTTGTTGCCATTTCAAGGTCAGAAGAGTCTTTAAAAGGGCTTCAGAATGAACTCATAATGTTTTCGAAAAATCTCTTTTTAATAAAGGCTGATGTGCGCTTTAAAAAAGATTGTGAAGATGCTTTTAAGACCATAAAAGATAAGCTAAAAACGGCAGATTTCTTAATTAACAACGCAGGAATTGGCTTGAGATGTGAAGTGGAAGAAATAGATGTTCTTGATCTTAAAAAGGTATTTGATACTAACTTTTTTGGTGCTTTTTACATGATGAAGTATGGAATAGCCTTTTTTAAAGAACAAGGAGGAGGCACAATTGTGAATGTTTGTTCGCTTGGTGTAAAAAGACCTGTGCCATTCACAAGCGGATATACAGCATCAAAGGCAGCACTTTCAGCTATAGCTGATGTTGCAAGAATGGAGCTTAAAAAATATAACATAAATGTTTTAAATGCATATCCAGGTTCTATTTCAACAAGCTTTAGAAAAAAAGCTTTAGGAAAGCCATATCCAGAAGATGAAGTTCGGCTTTCAAGGCTTTCGCCGGATGTTGCTGCAGGAAGAATTATCAAAGGTATAGAGAAGAACAGAAAAGAGATATACACATCTAAAAAAGACTATATATTTGTGCTTTTTACCCGCCTTTTTCCACACCTTTCAGATTTTATCGTAGAAAAAGTGTTTGAAAAGAGGTTAAAAAGATTGTAATAGCCTTTGCACCTAAATTTCTTGACACGAATAAAAATACGTGCTAAAATATTTCAAAATTTAATTTGAAAATAGCAAGAAGTCATTGGAAAAGCAATTGTCCGACAAACTCAAGTAGCACGGTCGGACTTTTCATATATAAAGGGTGGGTTTTAATGAAGGTAAAGATGACGGTAGCACGGGCAATGGTAGAGGTTTTAAAAAGCGAAGGTGTAGAGATTATCTTTGGCATTCCAGGTGCGGCAATATATCCATTTTATGATGCGCTCTATAGCTCTGATATAAAGCATGTCTTAGTACGCACAGAACAGGCAGCAGTTCATGAGGCAAGTGGATATGCGCGCACAACAGGTAAAGTAGGTGTGTGCGTTGCAACCTCTGGGCCTGGTGCTACAAATCTTATAACTGGCATTGCAACTGCTTATATGGATTCAGTTCCTATTGTGGCTATCACAGGTCAGGTAAATTCAAGTTTAATTGGAAAAGATGTGTTTCAAGAAGTGGATATAACAGGGGCAACAGCTCCGTTTACCAAGCATAACTATCTTGTAAAAGATCCTAAAAAAATTGTAAGGATTTTAAAAGAAGCATTCTATATAGCCTCAACAGGAAGACGAGGACCTGTTTTGATAGATGTTCCAATAGATGTACAGATGCAGGAGATTGAATTTGAAATTCCAAAAGAGATTGATATTCCTGGCTACAAGCCGAAAGAAAAAGGACATCCTCTACAGATAAAAAGAGCGGTAGAAGCAATAGAAAATTCAAAAAGACCTGTTGTATGCAGCGGTGGTGGAGTTATTGCATCAGGGGCATCAGAAGAGCTTCGAATTTTAGTAGAAAAGCAAAAGATTCCTGTAATTTCAACTTTGATGGGAATTGGCTGTATTCCAACAGACCATCCTTACTATCTTGGCATGATAGGCTCACATGGTCAGAAAGAGGCAAATTTAGCGCTCAGGCAGGCAGACCTTTTAATTGTGATAGGTGCGCGGCTTGCAGACAGGGCGCTGGGTGATACAAAAATTACTGATAATATGAAGATTATTCATATCGACATTGATCCTGCTGAGATAGGAAAAAATGTTGATACAAATGTGCCAATTGTTGGCGATGCAAAACAGGTGCTTTCAGAGATTAATAAGAGAATTTCAGAAAGAAAAGATTTTTGGGCTCATGAGATTAAAGCACAGAAGAAAGTTCTTCCAGATGATGACAAGCTTCATCCTTATGATGTACTAAGAGAAATTTCAAGGGCATACAATGGTGATTATATAATCACAACAGATGTTGGGCAGCATCAGATTTGGGCAGCTCATAATCTATATATCAAAGAACCAGGAACCTTTATAACTTCAGGTGGACTTGGCACAATGGGATATGGAGTTCCTGCGGCAATTGGTGCAAAGTTTGGAAGACCAGACAAAGAAGTGATTAGCATTACTGGTGATGGGAGTTTTCAGATGCTTCTGCAGGAGCTTGCGACAATAAAAAGAGAGCAGGTGCCGGTGAAGATTGTGCTTTTTAATAACACAAGACTTGGAATGGTATATGAGCTTCAAAAAAGAAGGTGTAGTGGCAGGTTCATTGCAACCTGTCTTGACGGGAATCCTGACTTTATGATTTTAGCAAAAGCTTACGATATTCAATCAATGCGCATTGACAAGAAGGATCAGGTGAGAGAAGCCGTTGAGACTTTGAAAAATCACAAAGGACCATTTTTGTTAGAAGTTGTAATAAGTCCTGATGAACCAACTATCCCGCAGTAATCAGAAGTTGGGAGTAATAAGAGGTCATCAGAGAGAGGAGAAAAATACTTTTTGATAGGGGGATGTGCAAGGTGAAGTATACACTTTCTGTTCTGGTTGAAAACCACCCGGGCGTTCTGTCAAGAGTTGCAGGGCTTTTTTCAAGAAGAGGTTTTAACATAGACAGCCTTGCTGTTGGTGTCACAGAAGACCCCACAATATCGCGTATGACAATTGTTGTCAACGGAGATGACTACGTTGTTGAACAGGTGACAAAACAGCTAAACAAGCTAATTGATGTAATAAAGGTTAAAAAGCTTGACCCAAAAGAGGCAGTTGAAAGAGAGCTGGCACTCATCAAAGTAAATGCAAATTCACAGACACGCTCAGACATTATCCAGATTACAGAGATATTCAGAGCAAACATTGTGGATGTTTCAAAAGAGACGCTTACAATTGAAATTTCTGGTGATGAAGACAAGATTGAGGCGCTGATAGAGCTTTTAAAACAATATGGTATTCGCGAGGTAGTCCGCACAGGACTTATTGCGATAGAGCGAGGAAATAAAGTCATATCAAAATCTAAGTCTGAGGAGGATGAGTAAAGATGGCAAAGATATTTTATGATCAAGATTGCAATTTAGACCTACTTAAAGACAAGACAGTTGCAGTAATTGGCTTTGGTAGCCAAGGCCATGCACATGCTTTGAACTTAAGAGACTCTGTTGTAAACGTTGTTGTTGGACTTTATCATGGTAGCAAGTCTTGGGCAAAGGCAGAAAGTCATGGTCTTAAAGTTATGACAGCTGATGAAGCAACAAAAGTTGCAGATGTCATTATGATTCTTGTAAATGATGAAAAACAGCCAAAGCTATTTAAAGAGAGCATAGAGCCAAACCTAAAAGAAGGCAAAGCAATTGCATTTGCGCATGGGTTTAACATTCACTTTGGCCAGATAGTACCACCACCTTATGTGGATGTTATAATGATTGCGCCAAAAGGGCCAGGACACACTGTCAGAAGCCAGTATGAAGAAGGAAAAGGTGTTCCAGCACTTGTTGCAGTACATCAAGACTACACAGGAAAGGCTTTGGATATAGCATTAGCCTATGCAAAAGGTATTGGTGCATCAAGGGCTGGAGTAATCCTTACAACTTTCAAAGAAGAAACAGAGACAGACCTTTTTGGTGAGCAGGCAGTTTTGTGCGGGGGCTTGACAGAGCTTATTAAAGCCGGGTTTGACACATTGGTTGAAGCAGGTTATCAGCCAGAGATTGCATATTTTGAATGTTTGCATGAGATGAAGCTGATAGTTGATTTAATTTGGCAGGGTGGACTTTCTTTAATGAGATACTCAATTTCAGACACAGCTGAGTATGGCGACTACATGACAGGTAAGAGAATTATAACAGAAGAGACAAGAAAAGAGATGAAGAAAGTATTAGAAGAGATTCAAAATGGTACATTTGCAAAGAAATGGATATTAGAGAATATGGCAGGAAGGCCAGAATTCAATAGCATAAGAAGAAGAGAACAGAATTTACTCATTGAGCAGGTTGGAAAAGAGCTCAGAAAGATGATGCCGTGGATAAAACCAATTAAAGAATAAAGAGTGAGGGGTTTTGATGGGGAAAAGAGTTATAAAGATTTTTGACACAACTTTGAGAGACGGTGAGCAAACACCAGGTGTGTCGCTCAACGTCAATGAAAAGCTTGAGATTGCAAGGCAGCTTGAAAAGCTCAAAGTTGATGTGATAGAAGCAGGGTTTGCCGTAGCTTCTCCAGGTGATTTTGAGGCTATAAAGGTTATATCAGAAAACATAAAAGATGCTGTTATAGTATCTTTGGCGCGAGCAGTTGAAAAGGACATAGATAGAGCTTATGAAGCGCTCAAAAAGGCTTCATCGCCGAGAATCCACACATTCATTGCAACAAGCGATATCCACATGAAATATAAGCTCAAGATGACAGAAGACGAGGTTTTAGAGCGAGCTGTTGCAATGGTAAAGTATGCAAAAAAATATGTTTCTGATGTTGAGTTTTCATGCGAGGACGCCACAAGGTCAAGAATAGAGTTTTTGATAAAGGTGTTTGATGCTGTTATAAAAGCTGGTGCAACAGTTATAAACATTCCCGATACAGTTGGCTACACAACACCTGAGGAGATGAAGAGGATTATAAGAGCTATAAAAGAAGGAATTCCTGATATTGACAAGGTGCAGATTTCTGTTCACTGCCACAACGACCTTGGCCTTGCTGTTGCAAACTCACTTGCAGCTATTGAAGAAGGTGTTCATCAGGTTGAGTGCACGATAAACGGACTTGGAGAAAGAGCTGGAAACGCTGCTTTAGAAGAGATTGTCATGGCACTCAAGACAAGGAAGGACTTTTATGATGTCGATGTATTGATTGACACAACACAGATTTATCGAACAAGCAAGCTTGTATCTTCACTCACTGGTGTATTTGTTCAGCCAAACAAGGCAATTGTTGGTGCAAATGCATTTGCGCACGAATCTGGTATTCACCAGCATGGTGTGTTGTCAGAGCGCTCGACCTATGAGATTATTGACCCTGTGTCAATTGGTCTTCCGAGAAATAGGATGGTACTTGGCAAGCACTCTGGTCGCCATGCATTTGAAGAAAGACTCAAAGAGCTTGGATATACAGACCTTACAAAAGAAGAAATTGATGCTGCATTTGAAAAGTTCAAGATTCTGGCAGACAAGAAGAAAATTGTACTTGACAAGGATATAGAAGCGCTCTTGGAGCAAAAATCTCTCAACATCCCAGAGACATACGAGCTTGTCAAGTTCCAAATTATAAGTGGAAATGATTTGATTTCAACAGCATCTGTCAAGATAAAATCAGGTGAAGAAGAGTATGAAGAGGCAGCAACAGGTGATGGTCCTGTTGATGCAATCTTCAAAGCGATTGACAGAATCACAGGTCTTCAGGTTGAACTTGATGATTATAGTATAAAGGCTGTTACCCAAGGAAAAGATGCTCTTGGTGAGGTAACTGTTAGAATCAAGAAAGACGGTAAGGCTTTCTTGGGTCGAGGACTTTCTACCGACATTTTAGAGGCAAGTGCAAAGGCATATATAAATGCGATAAACAAGATGCTGTATAAAATTTCAGAAGAGTAAAATTGACTCTTTACAAATTTTTAAATTGGGGTTAAAATAATTACCAAATAAAAATTAAAGGGTCAAAGGGGTGCAAGAGAATGATAATACGAATATGCGGCATAATATCAATGGTTGGTATTATTTCAATAATTAGAAAAAGAATAATTAAGTTGATTTATAAAATTTCATATGCCGCATTGCACCCATTTTGGCCTGTGTATGTTAAGGTAGGGTTTTTAAAAAGACCCTTAGGGCATCTTTGAATTGATAGCAAGACTTAAATTTAAATTGAATTTTACAAGCCCAGCCAAAATTACACAGGCTGGGCTTTTTTGATATTTAAAAAGGAGGGATTTTCGTTGGTAGATAACAAGGAAATCATCATCTATGACTCAACACTAAGAGATGGTGCTCAAGCAGGTGGAATTTCGTATACCTTAGAGGACAAACTAAAGATTGTTGACAGGCTTGACAAGTTTGGGGTCAAATTCATTGAGGCAGGCAATCCTGGTTCTAATGTTAAAGACCAAGAGTTTTTCGCAAGAGTAAAAAAGATGAAATTGAAAAATGCAAAGCTTATAGCTTTTGGTTCAACAAGAAGGGTTGGAATAAGTGTAAAAGATGATCCTAACATCCAGTCATTAATTGCTGCTGATACCGAAGCTGTTGCAATCTTTGGCAAGTCATGGGATTTTCATGTCAAAGAAGTCTTAAAAACAACAGAGGACGAAAATCTTCAGATGATTTATGACACTATAAAATATCTAAAGTCTTTGGGCAAATATGTTGTATTTGACGCAGAGCACTTTTTTGATGGGTACAAAAACAACAAAAAGTACGCTTTGGAAACTTTAAAGGTTGCAAATGAGGCAGGAGCAGATTCTTTGGACCTGTGCGATACAAACGGTGGCACCTTCCCAATGGATATTTACAACATCACGAAAGAAGTTGTTGAGATGTTTCCTGGGACATTGATTGGAATTCACTGTCACAACGACACAGGTATGGCTGTTGCAAACTCAATCATGGCAGTTTTGGCAGGAGCTCGTCAGGTACAGGGAACTATAAACGGATATGGTGAGAGATGTGGAAACGCAGACCTTATCACGCTCATTCCAAATCTTCAGCTAAAGCTTGGGTTTAAATGTGTGCCTGATGAGAATATAAAACACCTGACATCTCTTTCAAGGTATGTTGCTGAGATTGCCAATATGATTCCAAACGAGCGCGCACCTTACGTTGGAGCTTATGCGTTTACACACAAGGCTGGTATGCACATTGACGCTGTTAAGAAAAACCCTGCATCTTTTGAGCATATTGACCCTGAGATTGTTGGTAATACAAGAAGGATTGTTTTGTCTGAAGTTGCAGGAAGGTCAACTGTGCTTGATAAAATCCGTGAGATTGACCCGACAGTTACAAAAGACTCTCCAATCACTAAAGAGATTATTGACGAGCTTAAACGGCTTGAGAACGAAGGGTATCAGTTTGAATCTGCAGAGGCTTCATTTGAGATGCTAATTAGAAAAAAACTTGGGCTTTACCAGCCATTCTTTACTCTCAAAGAGTTTAAAGTACTGATTAACGAGCCAGCTGTTGAGTACAGCTCCTCTGCAATTGTCAAGATTGCGGTAGATGGTGTTACAGCAATTACAGCTGCAGAAGGTGATGGACCTGTCCATGCCTTAGATAGTGCTTTGAGAAAAGCTTTAGAAAAGTTCTATCCCGAGCTAAAAGAGGTTCATCTTGTTGACTATAAAGTGAGAGTGCTGAATGCTGAGACTGCAACAGCTGCAAAGGTAAGAGTTCTGATTGAGTCAACAGATGGCAAGGACACATGGACAACTGTAGGCGTTTCTACCGACATTGTCAATGCAAGCTGGATTGCGCTTGTAGATTCCTTAGAGTATAAGCTTTGTAAGGAGAAAGTGGGGAAATAAATAAAGCAAGGGCTGTTCATCTCAAATAATTTTTGACAGCCCTTGCTTACTTTTCGCACCAAAAGCAGGAAATTTCATATATTAATAAACAAAGCATAGATGTCACAGGAATTAGCGTTTTTCTTAATTAAGCTATTAATAATTGTAGTACCTTGTGCTAACTATATTTTTTGTCTAAGTATGTTGGATGTAAGTATTCGATAATATACCTACCTATGTTTGTAAATTTAATTAAGTTTTCTATTTGAATATCCCCAAATGTTGGGAAAAGGAAATTTAGGAAAGAATGTATAAAGTATGTAAAAAGACCAAAGATCCAAATAACCACATACTTTATAAAATCTCTCTTACCAAGCCACGTTAGAAGGAGGAAACAAACGTGAAAAATATTAATACAAAGAAGTTAATTATTAGCTTGTTAGTCCTATTCTTGGTAATTATTGTAAAATTCTGTTTTGTGGATGATATTGCGAAAGGAGAAAGCACAATTCAACAGACTAATACGCCTGCCAAAAAACTTGATGAGTTAAAAGTTGATAAAAAACTTCAATGTTATTTTGACAAAAACTATGCTTATATCAAACTTCCACAAGATTTTTCAAAGAAAAGTGTTGATATTAAGTTAAAAGTTTACCGAAAGAATAAAGTTTCAGAGAATTATTATTTGACAATCTATCAAATTAATAATCAGATATTTAGGTACAAGATAGATGGTGATGATGTAATCAAACTTGAAGCTCATACTTTAAAAGACAAGTTAGGTACTTCAATAATAGCTGTTACGAATTTACAGGATGCTGTTTTTGTAAATGTCTATAATGAACCAAAGTCTAAGGTAAATCCAACGTTTTTAGTTGTCCGCGGATATACTCAAGAAAATGAGCCGTGTTATGTTTCATCAATGAATGTTACAGGTCTTTCTAAAGGAGAGAATAAACTTCATATTAGAACTGATACACCTTCAGACTTGACATATATTGAAGCATACCTTGAATATGCAACCATCAAGTCAACTCGGGTGGTTGATTGGGCTTACGACAAGATTAAAAGGAGAGTGTATGTCACGGCAACGTATTATGAACCGTATTTTGAAAAGATTTCACAAAAAAGGGGTGTTATAGATAGGGATCAAATGTTTGATCGCTATTTGTATTTGGAATTTAATGGGTTTGACTTGAATGGTAAAAAAATAGCTTTGAGTTCACGAAACATGGTTTTTGATATTAAGAAACTAATTAGTACAGAAGGTTATGCTATTGACACATGTATTGCGCAACTTAACTTACCAGAAACTGTTGTGCCTGAAAAGTGGGAGGTTAGGTGTTTTACACGTGAAGAAGCTATTAATTTTCTTGACTGGGTTTTGAATAGAGAAACAAGAGATCTATTTATAGTTGCTACTAACTTTACGTCTGAAGATAAGCTGTTTTTGGCTATAAAAGGATATGATGACAAGCAGGATAAAGTGTTTTTAAGCTCCAGAAATATGCGGATTCAACGAGGAACTATTGATACAGCTATAATTCCAGATATTCCTTCGGACGTGAGAAATGTTAAAGTTGAGGTTGTTCCGGATAAGGCTGACTCTTCATATATTGTAGATTGGTGTTTAAGTAAAAATAGGGATTTGTATATTGTGGCAGTGAACAATACTGTTGCTAATATACTTTATTTAGTAATAGAAGGGTATGATAAGGAGTCAAATAAAGCATTTTTGACAACAAGAAATATGCAAATTCAGAGTAAAACAATTGATACAACCGTGATATCAGGTATTCCTTCGAATATAAAGGATGTAAAGGTCAAAATCATCGAAAATAAGACTGATTTTTCATACGTTGTGGACTGGTGCTTAGATAAAACGGGGAATTTATACATTGTAGCTGTAAATAATACAAAAAGCAATATGCAGTTTTTTGTGTTAAAGGGTTATGACAACAAAAAAACAAAATATTCCCAAGCTCAAGAAATGTCCGGTTAAAACCGCGGAATATTGACACAAAAGTTATTTCAGGTGTACCTACTTATTTGAAAAATCTTCAGGTTGAAATTGTACAAAATAAATCTATACCATCATTTGTAGTTGACTGGTGTTTGGACAAGCAAGGTAATTTGTATATAGTTGGCATAAATAATTCTGAAAGAGATGATAACCTGTGGGTAAAGATAGAAGGCTATGACCAAAAAGGGCAAAAAATTTGGGTGGGTTCTAGAAACTTTAGGGTCCGAAAAGGAACAATTGACACCTGTATTGTTAATAATATTCCTACATATGTTAAAAAAGTTGATGTATCAGTTTTACCTGAGCAAGATGGTGTTAAGATTCACGAAAAGTTATTTGATAGAGAACGAAGGAAGTTGTATATTATTATCACAAATTTTGGAAATAACAAAAACGTAAAAATTCAAATAAGTGGTTTTGACGCAAATGGCAAGCTTGTGTACAAGACTGTGTATAACGCGATTGCAAAAGGTAATATTGTTGGGGCGCATACGATCAAAATATCAAATGGGAAAGTAGAACGAGTAGAAATAAATGTTTTAAAATAAGTTGTAAATTTTCTTAGACTGTATAAATAAAAACTGGGGACCATTTTTAAAAGATATACTCTTTTTGGTCCCCAGTTATTACTTTTCAAGCATTTTATTCTAACCCAAAATTAACCTTCAGTATGGTCTTATGAACATCTGGGTCTAGTACAAAACTCCCTTGCTGTTTTTTGCAACCCCAACACCAATTCCAGTAAAAGATGGGCTTAGGATATTTGCTCTGTGACCTGGGGAGTTCATCCATGCTCTTACAACTTCCTGACCACTCCTTTGACCATATGCAATATTTTCACCAGCAGCCATGAACTTTAGTCCAAAACTTTCCATCATTCTAAAAGGTAAGCCATAAGTGGGAGAGTAATGCAAAAATAGTTTTTCTCTTACCATATCTTGAGATTTAAACCTTGCTACGCGACATAGCTGCCAGTTTACTTTTAAAGCAGGAAGTCCTACCTTTGCCCTTTCTTGATTTGTCAGTTTAATCACTTCATTTTCTAAGGCTTTTAAATTATTGCTATTGGGAATATTTATCTTTTGTCCAGGGTATATGAGGTTAGGATTTTTAATTTGAGGATTTGCTTTCAATAGTTCACTTATTCCAATTTGTTTTTTGATAGCAATGCTCCAAAAAGTATCTCCTGCCTGAACTGTATAAATTTTTGTTTGGGCAAATGCTGTTGAAAAAATCATGAAAAATAATGTGGTTATAACTGCTATTGTCTTTTTCATATTTATTTAAAAAGTTTTAACCAATAATTTATAGAAAGTAAACAACTTTCCATATACTTTTATTTTGACAATTTAAAATTAAAGTTGCATCATAAGCCAACAGTTACAAGAAAAGGCTTAAAAGATCAAATTTTCTGTATACTTTACAACCTTAAAATCAGTTAGAAACCTTCCATAACCGAGTTACTAAGAGTATCTATAAAAATTACAAACTTGGGATTTATTCAAAAAATCTATTTTAAAAACTCCAAAATCGTGGTATTATTATAGAAGTAAATTTAATTTCAAAAAAGGAGGCAAAGATAAGATGGCATATTACATCACAAACGATTGTATTTCATGCGGCGCATGCGAGAGTGAATGCCCTGTTCAGTGTATATCCCCTGGCGAGGGGAAATATGTTATTAATGAAGAGCAGTGCATATCTTGTGGTGCATGCGCAAATGTATGCCCTGTTGATGCTCCAAAGCCAAGAGAGTAGCTCTAAATATTTTTGCAAGATAGCTTAGGACCGGGTAGAAAAATCAAGCACCCGGTCTTTAAATTATAAAATGAACCAAAATTTAGATAGATCTTCGCAGTTGAAAGGAAGTGCGAAAAAGAAATTGAACAGAATTTATGTTCCGGTTCAAAATCCTGAGGAGATACAAAAGCTAAAATGTGGTCAAGAAGTTTTAGTGTGCGGCAAACTTTTTGTTGCAAGAGACGCTGCTCACAAAAGGCTTTTTGAGATGATTCAAAACGGTAGTAAAATTCCAATAGATTTTAAAAACGGTGCGATATATTACATGGGGCCCTGTCCAGAAAAGCCGGGTGAAATAATAGGACCATGTGGACCGACAACAGCAGGCAGGATGGATATATTTACTCCTATGATGCTTGAGTTTGGGATAAAAGTTTTAATTGGGAAGGGTAAAAGAAGTGAGGCTGTAAAAGAGGCAATTAAAAAACACGGTAGCATTTATCTTGCTACTTTTGGCGGTGCTGCAGTTTTGGTTCAAAGCTGTGTCAGATCTCAAAAGATTGTTATGTTTGAAGACCTTGGTGCAGAGGCAGTAAGAGAGATTGAGGTTGAGGATTTGCCATGTATTGTTGCAATAGATTCACTGGGAGAAGATGTATATGAGATTGGACCAAGAAAGTATGCAAGAAATTTTGAATAGCCTGAAGATTTTTAACAGCCTCAAAAATTACAATTATCAGCGTTTTCATATGCCGGGGCATAAAGGTATAGAAAAAATCTTTCCCAATAGTATTAAAAATGCCTATCCATATTTTGATGTGACAGAGACAATCTACACAGATGACCTTTTGAATCCTACAAGTTTTCTTAAAGAGTTTTTAGAAAACATAAATAGCTTTTTTAACTCAAGGTACTCTTTTTTATCTCTTCAGGGTTCAACACACCTTCTACAATCTTGTATAGCAACATTTTCAAAGCCATTTGGAAGTATACTTATAAACAGGGATGCACACAAAAGTATTTACAATATTGCAAGGATTTTGAAGCTTGATATAGAGTATATTTACCCTGAATATGATTCGCTACTTGGAGTTTACACATATATTGACAAGAAAGAATTTGAAAAGACTTTGAAAAAAACAAAATCAGAGGTTGTAATAATAACCTCACCCTCATATTATGGGATAAATCAGGATATAAAAACTATTTCTGCACTCACTAAAAAGTACAACAAAAAACTAATAGTAGACCAAGCGCATGGTGGATATTATAAATTTGTTGGAAAAGAAACAGCTTTAGATGAAGGTGCAGATATATGTATTATGAGTCTTCACAAAACCTTGCCTTGCCCAAATCAGTCAGCTTTGCTTTTGTCGAATTTAAATGACAATAGTAAACTAAATGACATTCTCATAAGCCTTCACACATCAAGCCCGTCATATGTGCTTTTGCTTTGGAGCGAGTATGGTATAGAGTTTTCAAAAAGATTTGGGGAAGATCTATACTATAGCCTTGAAAAGAAGTTAAGAGAACTTTCTTTGCCAGTTTTAGAGTATACAAACTACCACTTCAAAAATATAGATATATTAAAGCTTCTTTTTAACTTTGACAAGTTAGGATTTGAGATTGAAGATATAAAAGTGCTTCTTTCAAAGTATTCCATTGTACCTGAGGCAATTGACAGAAGAAGAATTTTGTTTTATTTTTCCTTCATCGATAGCCTTTCTAACTTTGAAAATTTAAAAAGCTTCTTTTGTGATATAATAAAGAGAAAAGAGAAGATAGAGAGAAAAAGATTTTCTCTGCCGCCAAGACCAAAAAAGATTTTTAGGATTTATGAGGTAGATGATTATAAAAAGACAAAGGTAAAGCTAAAGGACGCAGTTGGGCTTATATCTGCAAAGGCGATCATTCCTTATCCACCAGGCTGTCCTGTGGTGGTTGAGGGTGAGATTATAGATAAAGACACAATAGAATACTTAGCGGAAATCTTGGGTAATCACTTTATAGAAGAAAATGAGGTTGATGTAATTGATGAAAGGTAGGTTTATTGTATTTGAAGGAAACGACGGTTCAGGCAAGAGCACTCAGATTTTGAAAGTGGAAAAATACCTAAAAGAAAAGGGCTATAAGGTTGTCACAACGAGAGAGCCAGGTGGAACAGAGATAGGATACAGAATAAGAAAACTCCTTTTAGACCCTGCGTACAAAATGGATGGTCTGACAGAAGCTTTGCTTCTTGCAGCAGACAGAAACGAACATGTAAAAAATGTTTTGATTCCTGCCATTGAAGAGGGGTATATTGTCCTTTGTGACAGGTACATTCTAAGTAGTGTTGTCTATCAAGGTATTGTCCGAGGAATTGGTATTGATAATATCTTGAAACTTAACTCTATCTTTGAAGAAAAGGTAAAACCTGATTTATACATTGTCTTGACAGTAAGACCGGAGGTTGCAATAAATAGACTCAAAATGGCAGGCAAAACTGATAGGCTTGACATTGAAGATGTAGACTTTCATACGAAAGTCTACAATGGTTTTAAAGAGGTTTCAAAGAGGTTTGAAAGGTGTGTAAACATTGAAACAGAGGGTACAGTTGATGAGGTATTTGAAAAGGTTTGTAAGGTGATAGATGACCTTTTGGAATAAAGGGATAAAATGGTTTGAGAGGAGAGTAAGAAAGAGTATGAAGCTGGTTGTTGCGATAGTCCAGAATGAGGATGTGGGAAGACTTTTGGATAGTCTTCAGAAAGAAGGAATAATGGCAACAAAACTTTCAACGTCAGGGGGATTTTTGCGCTCTGGGAACACCACATTGCTAATTGGTGTTGAAGATGACAGGGTTGGCGAGGTAATTGACATAATATCTCAAAAGTGCAAAACGAGAAAACAGATTGTCTCCTCTCCTGTTACAAATAATCCTTCAATGGGTGCGTACATTCCATATCCGATAGAGATTACAATAGGTGGTGCGACGATTTTTGTCCTCAACATTGAGAGGTTTGAAAAGGTTTAGGAATTTCAAAAATATAGTTTTAAAGAAGTGAGAGAAAAAGATGAGAATAGAGGATGTAAAAAGAAACAATATCTCTAATGTAACGCTTTTTCAAGACTCTAAAAAGGTTGAAAAAAAGCAAGAGTCTTTTTCAGGGTATGTTAAACAACTTGAAAGGCAGCAAATAATCAATAGAATAAAAGAACTTATAGAAAAAATAGATTCACTTGGAAAGTCTCTTGCACAGAAGATGGATTTGTTAACTTTAAAAGAGTACAAAAAATCCATCAAAGAACTTTTGTCATATACAGTCTTTTCTTCTCATGAGTATTTTAAAGAAAGCCTTTTTGCGAGAAAAGGCAGGCACAAGGTATTTGGGATTGTAAAAAAGATTGATGAAAAAATGGATTTGCTGACTCAGGAGATTATCAAAAAAGAAACTGATAATATAAAGGTTTTATCATATATTGGCGAAATAAAAGGACTTTTGATAGATTTATTTATGTAGAAGGTGAAGGCAAAAGATGAACTTGGATACGTTTGTGGGTCAAAAAGAGATTGTATTTACACTTAAAAAAGCACTTAAAAACCCTTTTCATGCTTATATATTTGAAGGTGAAAAAGGTCTTGGCAAAAAGCTTTTGGCAAGGATATTTTCAAAGCACATTCTTTGCGAGAGTAAATCTTCATGTAGGATTTGTAAATCCTGCCATCTTTTTGAGGCTTCTTCACACCCAGATTTCAATATTATAAGAAGACAGGAAGATAAGAAAGAGATTTCGGTTGAGAGCATTCGAGAGATTATAAAGGACTTATCAAGAGGTCCTGTTTTTTCTGATAAGAAGATATTTATAATTGAAGAAGGCGAAGAACTTTCGATAAGTGCTCAGAATGCTCTTTTAAAAACATTAGAAGAACCTCCACCTTATGCGCTTTTTATAATCACATGTAACAATATAGAAAGACTTTTACCAACAGTCCTGTCACGGTCTATTGTGCTTTCTTTTAAAAGATATTCTGCCTCTGAAATAGCAAAGATTTTAGAGCAAAATAATCTTGAGCCAAAGGATTATATACTCAAGCTTTGCAAAGGTAATCCTAAAATTGCTCTTGATTTTTACAACAAAGAAGTTCAAAATAAAAGAGACTATATTTTTGATAAGATCCTTTCGTATGATGGAGCAAGTTTTAATTTGATAAAAGAATTTGAAAGTGACTTTGAAAAGTTTAAAAACGATTTTGAATTTTTATTTGAAAACGTCATATACTTTTTGAGAGATGCACTTTTGTATAAAAAGACAAAGAGCATTGAACTTATTACAAATACAGACAAATTAGAGAAGATCATAGAATTTTCAAATAAACATACAATAACTCATATATACAAACTTTTACAAGATTTCATGATTTTAGATAAATATCCAGATGCAAATGTTATTTCAGACAATGTGCTTGATATGATTTTCTTAAAACTATCAGGGGGCTAAAATAATGGCAGAAGTTGTCGGAGTAAGATTTAAAAAAGCCGGCAAGATATACTGGTTTGACCCAAATGACATAGATTTAAAAGCAGGGGATGATGTGATTGTCGAGACTGTCCGTGGGATTGAGATGGGCAAAGTTATGATTGAGAAAAGAGAAGTGCCTGATGAAGAGATAGTCCAGCCTCTAAAAAAAGTTGTGCGAAAGGCAACTGAAGAGGACTATAAAAAGGCTCAGGAAAATATTGAAAAGGCTGCAAGGGCTCTTGAGATTTGCAAAGAGAAGGTCAAAAAACACGGCCTTCCTATGAAACTACTTCATGCAGAGTATACGTTTGACAACAACAAGCTACTTTTCTATTTCACTGCAGAGGGAAGGGTTGATTTTAGGGAGCTTGTAAAAGACCTTGCAGCAGTTTTTAGGACAAGAATTGAACTGAGGCAGATTGGTGTCAGAGACGACACTAAATTCAGAGGCGGTTTGGGGCCGTGCGGGCGAGAGGTGTGCTGTGCAACGCACCTTTGCGAATTTCAGCCAATTTCAATTAAGATGGCAAAACAGCAGGGACTTGTGTTAAACCCTGCGAAGATTTCTGGACTTTGTGGAAGGCTTATGTGTTGCCTGACATATGAGCAAAAATTCTATGAAGAAGCTATGCTAAAGCTTCCTGGTATTGGTGCGATTGTAAGAACTGCTGATGGCGAGGGTGAGGTTGTTGAGGTAAATGTCTTAAAAGAGAAAATTAAAGTGAAATTTGAGGACAATCAGCAAAATGTTGAGGTAAAAGAGTATTCTGTTGGCGAATTTGAGATTATAAAGGACACCAAAAAGATTCAACAACCGCAGGTTGCGCTTGATGACGATGAACTGAAGGAGCTTTTGGATTTAGAAGAGTAAATTTTTAAGGGTTTGTGCAAAAGAGTGGGCTGCTATGAAGTTTTAAAAAAGCAGCCCGTTTTTTAAATTTGGTTTGAGGGGGATTTTGAAGTGGAAATTGTTCTTTTGGCGTTGGTGGTAATTTTGCTTATTGTCAATATTCTACTTATCCTAAGTCTCAAAAACTCACCTATTCAAACAAAACTTGAAAACAAGTTTGAAAATATAGAAAGAATGCTTGACAGGCTACAAAGCCTTACTTTAGACCAGATTTCTCAAAATAGAAACGATGTGCAAAGCACTATAAGCTCATTTGGAAATCTTTTGATGAGCAGGTTTTCTGACTTTTCAGCATTTCAAAAGTCTCAGTTTGATTCATTCTCAAACCAAATTTTAAACCTTACAACCACAAGCCAGGAAAAACTTGAAGCGATAAGAAAAGAAGTAGATTTTAAACTTTCCCAAATCCAAGAACAAAACGAAAAAAAGCTTGAACAGATTCGCCAAACAGTAGATAATCATCTACAGCAGACGTTGGAAGCAAAGCTTGGTGAATCTTTTAAACTTGTATCAGAGCGACTTGAGCTTGTCCACAGAGGACTTGGCGAGATGCAAGCATTAGCAAATGGTGTTGGAGACCTCAAGAGGATTTTGGGCAATGTAAAGGTACGAGGCGTTTTAGGTGAGATTCAACTTGGAAACATTATAGACCAAATTTTAGATACTTCCCAGTATGAGAGAAATGTTAGAATAAAACCTCATACCCAGGAACAGGTTGAGTTTGCCATAAAAATTCCGTCTAAAAATACAAAAGAAGATGAATTTATATACCTTCCTATAGACTCCAAATTCCCCATTGAAAGTTATGAGCGGCTACTTGAGGCACAGGAGAGAAACAATATTGAGGAGATTTTGAAGTTTTCAAAAGAACTTGAAAACAGCATAAAGCAAAATGCAAAGACAATTAAAGAAAAATACATAGACCCGCCAAAGACAACCGACTTTGCAATCATGTTTTTGCCAACAGAAGGGCTTTATGCAGAGGTTTTGCGAATTCCTGGACTTTTTGAATATGTGCAAAGAGAATACAAAGTGATAATTGCAGGTCCTACAACAATTTCTGCAATTTTGAATAGTCTTGCACTTGGATTCAGGACCCTTGCTATTGAAAAAAGAACAAGTGAGGTATGGGAACTTCTGTCGGCTGTCAAGACCGAGTTTTCAAAGTTTGGAGAGGTCTTGGAAAAGGTCAAAAAGAAACTCATTGAAGCGCAGGATACAATAGACACTGCTGCAAAGAAGACAAGGACCATTGAAAAGAAGCTCAAAAGCGTCGAAAACCTTTCTTCTGATGAGGCTGCTCAGAAAATATTGTATTCTGACGAAGTTGAGGAAGAGATATAAGAAAATAATTCCATTCGTGAAGACTCTAAATTGACGTCTTGCAAAATTCAGATTCATATCTTAAAATATACTCTTGCGTGTAATAAAGTTTTGCAGCATGGTATTGTCAAAGATGCAAAAGTAGAATATAATATATCTCATAAACTGAATTGTATACATATATACAATGTGGAGGGTTAATATATGGCGAAAGTAGAATTTAACCCCAGGACAAATCTGATTGAGCAGGCAGCGTATAAATATACACTCCAGGATGTGTCAGAACCGAACCTTTACAGAGAGATATTCCCGTATACAGAAATTCCCAAAATAGCATTCAACCACAGGCATGTTCCTATGTTTGTGCCTGATGAGATATGGATAACAGATACAACCTTCAGAGATGGTCAGCAGGCAAGATCACCTTATACAGTTGAGCAGATTGTGAGGCTTTATGACTATCTACATGAGCTTGACAATGAGTCTGGTGTCATTAGGCAGACAGAGTTTTTCCTGTACTCTAAAAAAGACAGAGAAGCAGTTGTCAAGTGTATGGAAAGAGGATATCGCTATCCAGAGGTTACTGCATGGATTAGAGCACGCAAAGAGGATTTCCAGCTTGTAAAGGAAATGGGTATCAAAGAAACAGGTATTCTTGTTTCATGCTCTGACTATCACATATTCAAAAAGCTCAACATGACAAGAAAACAGGCAATGGAGATGTATCTTTCAATAGTTGAAACAGCACTTGAACATGGAATTATTCCGCGCTGCCACTTTGAAGATATCACAAGAGCAGACTTTTATGGCTTTGTTGTTCCGTTTGCAAATGAGCTTATGAAACTTGCCAAACAGGCAAACATGCCGGTTAAAATAAGAGCATGCGATACCCTCGGGCTTGGTGTGTCTTACCCGGGAGTTGCTCTGCCAAGAAGTGTTCAAGGAATAATTTACGGGCTAAGACATTACGCAGAGGTACCGTCTGAATGGCTTGAGTGGCATGGTCACAACGATTTTTACAAGGCTGTTGTCAACTCAGGCACTGCATGGCTTTATGGTGCATCTGCGGTCAACTGTTCGCTCTTGGGTATTGGTGAAAGGACTGGCAATACTCCTTTGGAGGCTATGGTAATTGAATATGCTCAGCTTAGAGGTACAACAAAGAATATGAGGCTTGAGGTAATCACTGAGATTGCAGATTACTTTGAAAAAGAGCTTGACTATGAGATTCCACCAAGGACGCCGTTTGTAGGAAGAGCATTTAATGCAACAAGGGCAGGAATTCATGCTGATGGTATCTTGAAGGATGAGGAGATCTACAACATCTTTGATACAAAGAAGATTTTAAACAGGCCAATTGTCATCGCAGTTGATGCACACTCTGGGCTTGCTGGTATTGCAGCATGGATTAACACCTACTTTAGGCTTGAGGGCGACCAGAGGATCGACAAGCGCGACCCAAGAGTTGCTAAAATAAAAGAGTGGGTTGACAAGGAGTACGAAAATGGAAGAACAACTGTTATTGGCGACGATGAGCTTGAAATGATTGTAAGAGAAGTCATGCCAGAGCTTTTCAAGATGCATGAAAGCAGGGTAAAATAGTTTTTCTCAACATAAAAAGAGCCAGTCCTAAAAGGTTGGGCTGGCTTTTGACTTGTGTATCTTTCTTGTCTGTTTCCACTTTTCTACTAAGTTCATCTTACTTCTCATATTTCTATATTCCCAATACTCTTTTTCATCAAGAAATACACTTCCCCAATCTATTTCACCTACTTTTGGTGACTAATGGCTCAATCAAAGGGAAAGGATATGCAATAAAGCTTACCTTTACTCCACATCTAGTAGAAGTCATTTGGTCAACTTGCTTTATAATAATATTTACATCCTTTTTAGAAAACAACTTGGTTAAGATATTGTAAATATATTCAAATTCTATCTTTCGCCAACTTCTTTTTGAAAAAAATCCAGTCATATGATTTTCTGTGCTAAAGTTGTAATACTAATGCAGTGCCACCTGCAAGGTAAAATTTTTTTGCAAATTGCTTTTAGCGATATTTCTACATATTTCATATCCTGCTGAGGCTAATGCTTCTATATCCATCACAGTTAACTCCTTTTTATTTTCCTCCTATTAGCAATTATAACCAACTAAATATAAATAATACAAATTATGTCTTGCTTTTTATATACTAAATCTAAAACAGCTACGAATTACCTTAATATAAAATAAAATACAAATTTTGACACGTGGTAAAGACACATTTACAACCTAGTTCATTACAAAACAGAGAGTAAAAGGTCCCAAACTTTTTCAGTATGTCCTCAAGAAATAAAGTAGGAAACTGAAACACATGGTAGGAGACCAAAGTCTTAGAGTCTGTGAACTTTTCTAATGGTACCCTACCATTCATTCCTTTACCATTATGAGGTCTAAAAAAATTCCATGTGTCCTGCCATTTTTGAGATCTTTGAATGAAATTATCTTTATTTTTGCATGTATCAAGCATAAATCATTAAAAAAATACTCATCATCTGCTTCTTGAGTGAGTTTTCAATTACCCCCATAAGGTGCTTTGCTTTTGGTGGAATAGGATTTAGCTCTACTCCTAAAAGTGTGAAAACATCTCATTCTATTCCTTAAGCTTTTTCTCGCTTCCTCTGCAAAATTCTTCTTCATTGTCTAATCTAACTTTTATTAGATTTCTCACATTATGTGTCCTAAGCCATAAAGCTACTAAGGATATAAGCATGAATCCAAAAGTAGATGAAAGTTCATATGAGTAAGCTGTAAATTTTGTTCTTGTAGCAACATCTATCATATTTCCATTTATAACATGGTAGATTGTATTTTATCATGTGTTCATATACTTCTTTAGGAAGACTATCTTTGTTCTTTTAGATGTTTTGTATCAAGTTGAAACTCGGAAAATTAATACCATATTTTCTAAGCAAATAGAGTAAAAGACGTCCATATTCTCCTCCTGTTTTTTTGGGTCTCCAGAATAATAAGATTTTCGAGCTTATAAAAAAAGTTTTTTAGAACAAGTCTTGGGTCTTCTGGATTTATCCTCAAGAGGACCATGTATTGCTCTTCTGACTGTATGTCTTGATACACCTAACATTTTGGCAGTTTTTGATACGTCTTTGTTATTATTTTTAAATACTTTCCGAATTAATTCTATAGCTTTTTCAGGCAGATTCTTGAGTTCATGATACGATATAATATTCATATTTATGTCAGGATAGAGGCAGCCTCAATTCTTTTTATAAGTTTTTTCCCACTATTTTCGCACATTCTTTCGTTGTGGAAAATATCTCTACACCTATTCGAGTAAGTATTATGCTAAAATAT
This sequence comes from Caldicellulosiruptor naganoensis, assembly GCF_026914285.1. Classification (NCBI taxonomy): domain Bacteria; kingdom Bacillati; phylum Bacillota; order Caldicellulosiruptorales; family Caldicellulosiruptoraceae; genus Caldicellulosiruptor; species Caldicellulosiruptor naganoensis. The sequence goes on along the minus strand of NZ_CP113864.1, from coordinate 2,112,132 downwards.
TGAACAACCAAATTAATAAAGGCAAAAAAGGCAAAGGGGCCTTTTAAAAGACTATTCCCTTTGCCTTTTTTGATTATCAAAAAAATATTTTGGACAAGGAGGACGGTAGGACATGAAAAGACTAAGATTTCAAAGGATTCTTGGTATGATGATAGTTTTGGTATTTGTCTTTTTACTTGTGTCATATGCGCAATCGCCCAGCTCAAAAACTATACGAATTGGTGTAAATCTTGAGCTGTCAGGCAGTGTTGCACAGTTTGGACAAAGACACTTAGAATGACTTAAAATAGCAATTGATGAAATCAATAGTAAAGGTGGCGTTTTGGGCAAAAAGATTGAGCTTGTTATATATGATAACAAATCTGACAAGACAGAAGCGCTAAATATTGCCACAAGGCTTGCGACAAAAGAGAAAGTTTTGGCAATGTTAAGCCCTGTGACATCAGGTGCAACAAAATCTGCTTCAATTGCCGCTACAAGATACAGAGTGCCGCTTGTGTCAGCTACTGCTACAGATGATTCGGTTACAATTGATGAAAGAACTGGTAAGACAAAGGCATACGTTTTTAGAATTTGCTTTAATGATTCGTTCCAAGGAGGTGTTATGGCAAACTTTGCACTAAAAACGTTAAAGCTAAAAACAGCAGCAATTATCTATGATGCCTCATCAGACTACAGCAAAAAACTTTACAAGAACTTCAAAGAGACATTTACCAAAGGTGGCGGGAAAGTAGTTGCTGAAGAGGCTTTCGTAAAAGGCGAACAAGACTTCAATGGAATTTTGACAAAGATAGGAGACAAAAAACCACAGGCTATATTTACCCCTGTATACTATGATGAGGCAGGACTTATCATCAAACAGGCGAGAGAACTTGGGATATGGATACCAATTTTAGGTTCTGACGGGTTTGACGATCCGAAGGTTGTAGAGAAAGCAGGAAACAAATATGCAACAAATATCTTTTTCTCAACACATTATTCCTCCCAGGACACCGACAAAAAAGTTCAAGATTTCAGAAAAAAATACAGGCAAAAGTATAAGATTGAACCAAACGCACTTTCGGTACTGGGTTATGATTTGGGTTACTTCATAGCAGATGCAATAAAAAGAGCAAACTCTACAACTGACAGAGAAAAACTTAGAAGGGCTCTTGAAAACACCAAGGACTTTGTGGGAGTTACTGGAATTATCTCAATAGATTCAAAACATAATGCAAAGAAGTCTGCGGTTATAATCGAGATTAAAAATGGTGTTCAGAGATTCAAACAGAAACTAAATCCTTAAAAAGTTTTGTCCCCCTTCTGGCATAAAGCCAGGAAGGGAATTTTTAAATTTGCGCTCTTGTATACAGGTATACCTTAGTGCTATAATATATTAAGGTGTTTTTAACAATAACCATAATCAAAAAGTTTAGGAGGTTATTGGGCTAATGGGTTTAACAGTTGCGCAAAAGATTATAAAAGAGCATCTTGTCAAAGGCGAAATGATACCCGGAAAAGAAATTGCAATCAGGATTGATCAGACACTTACTCAAGATTCAACAGGAACCATGGCATATCTTCAGTTTGAAGCAATGGGTATTGACAGAGTAAAAACTAAAAGGTCTGTTGCATACATTGATCACAACACTCTTCAGACAGGCCCGGAGAATGCAGATGATCATCTGTACATACAGACAGTTGCGAAAAAATATGGGATATACTTTTCCAAGCCTGGAAATGGAATCTGCCATCAGGTTCATTTGGAAAGGTTTGCAGTACCAGGTCAAACTCTTTTGGGATCAGACAGCCACACACCCACAGCAGGCGGAATAGGTATGCTTGCAATTGGTGCGGGTGGTTTGGATGTTGCAGTTGCAATGGGTGGCGGTGAATATTACCTAATTATGCCAAAAATTGTAAAAGTAAACCTCAAAGGAAGACTTCAACCTTGGGTTTCTGCAAAGGACGTCATCTTGGAGCTTTTGAGAAGGCTCACAGTCAAAGGTGGCGTGGGCAAGATTTTTGAATACACTGGTGAAGGTGTAAAAACCTTATCTATACCAGAGAGAGCTACAATTACAAACATGGGGGCAGAACTTGGAGCGACAACTTCTATATTCCCATCTGATGAGGTGACATACGAATTTTTAAAAGCACAGGGAAGAGAGTCTGACTTTGTTGAGATTTTACCAGATCCGGATGCCCAGTATGATGAGGAGATTGAGATAGATTTATCGAGCTTGGTACCGCTTGCAGCATGCCCACACAGCCCTGACAATGTTGTGCCTGTGAGCGAGCTAAAAGGTATAAAAGTTGACCAGGTTGCAATTGGAAGTTGTACAAACTCATCTTACAAAGACCTCATGAAGGTTGCAAAGATTTTGGAAGGGAAAACCATTGCAGAGCATGTATCGCTTGTTATATCTCCAGGTTCAAAACAGGTTCTGAACATGCTTGCTCAAAATGGGGCTTTAGCATCACTGGTTGCAGCTGGAGCAAGAATTTTAGAGTGTGCATGCGGTCCATGTATTGGTATGGGTCAAGCACCAAGGACAAATGGAATTTCACTCAGAACATTTAATAGAAACTTTGAAGGTCGAAGCGGAACACCTTCTGCAAAGGTTTATCTTGTATCACCTGAGACAGCTGCAGCATCAGCTATAACAGGCTACATTACAGACCCAAGAACTTTGGGTGATGAACCACAGGTTGAGATGCCAAAAAGCTTTTTGATAAATGACAATTTGATAATACCACCTGCTGAAAACCCAGATGAGGTTGAAGTAATAAGAGGACCAAATATAAAGCCATTCCCGCAAGGAAAACCACTGCCAGAAGTTGTGACAGGCAAGGTTTTAATAAAACTTGGTGACAATATCACCACTGATCACATAATGCCTTCAAATGCAAAGCTTTTACCATATAGATCTAATATTCCGTATCTGTCTGACTATTGCTTGACACCGTGCGATCCAGACTTTCCAAAGAAGGCGCGCGAAAATGGAGGGGGCTTTATTGTAGGTGGTGTAAATTACGGCCAGGGTTCGTCAAGAGAACATGCAGCGCTTGTACCTCTTTATTTGGGTATAAAAGGTGTTTTGGCAAAGAGTTTTGCAAGAATTCACATGGCGAATTTAATTAACAATGGAATTATCCCAATGGTGTTTGAAAATCCGAACGATTATGATACAATTGAAGAGATGGATGAACTCAAGATTGAAAATGCAAGAGATCAGATTGAGAAGAGTGATGTGCTGATAATAGAAAATGTCACAAAGGGCCTGAAGTATAGAATGGTTTTGAATCTCACGGAAAGACAGCGTCAAATGATTTTACATGGAGGTCTTCTGAACTTGACAAAGGCAAAAGGGATGAACTAAGAAATATAGTAATATTTAGAAAAGAGGGGACACAAAGTCCCCTCTATATAGTTAAAAATTTGCTTTGAGGAGGATGACACATGGGCTATACAATTACTCTTATACCTGGCGATGGAATTGGACCAGAGGTCACAGAAGCTGCAAGGAGAGTTTTGGATGCATCTGGTGTGAAGATTGAATGGGAAATTGTTGAAGCAGGTGAAAAAGTTATAGAAAAGTATGGCACACCACTTCCAGACTATGTCCTTGAGAGCATAAAGAAAAACAAGGTTGCATTAAAAGGACCAATTACAACACCGGTCGGGACAGGTTTTAGAAGTGTAAATGTTGCACTTCGCCAAGCTCTTAACCTCTACGCAAATGTAAGACCAGTAAAATCCTACGAGGGTGTTCCGTCAAGGTATACAAATGTGGATTTAATAATCGTCAGAGAAAACACAGAAGACCTCTATGCAGGGATCGAATACATGGCAGGTGATGATGCAGCAGTTGGGGTAAAAATCATAACAAGAAAGGCAAGTGAGAGAATTGTAAGGTATGCCTTTGAGCTTGCAAGAAGAGAAAAAAGAAGAAAAGTTACAGCTGTCCACAAAGCAAATATTCAAAAGCTGACAGATGGGCTTTTTTTAGAGTGTGCAAGAAAAGTTGCTCAGGATTATCCTGACATAGAGTTTGAAGAAATGATTGTTGATGCAATGAGCATGAAACTTGTCCAGAGCCCAGAAAACTATGATGTTTTAGTTATGCCAAACATGTATGGTGACATTCTTTCTGACTTGGCAGCGGGCTTGGTAGGTGGCTTAGGAATTGCCCCAGGTGCTAACATTGGTGAGGACGGTGCTGTGTTTGAGCCAATCCATGGTTCTGCGCCAAAAAGAGCAGGGCAGAACATGGCAAACCCAACTGCAACAATCCTCTCTGGTGTTATGATGCTGAGGTACTTGGGCGAGCTTGAGGCAGCAGACAGGGTAGAAAAGGCAGTGGCAAAAGTTATAAAAGAGGGCAAAGAAGTTACATATGACCTTGGCGGTTCAACTGGCACAAAAGAGTTTGCTGATGCTGTTATCCGCGAGATGGAAAGACTGTAAAACCTAAAATGTTTTATGAAGGTGATTTTGGATGGTTTACAATCATTCAGACGAAAAGGAAAGAAGTTATTCTCCTCTTTATGAAAAGATATTTGAAATCATTAAAGAAAGGATTTTGATGGGCATTCTAAAACCAGGGGACCCGCTTGTAGAGGTAAAGCTTGCAGAAGAGCTTGGGGTTTCGCGAACACCTATAAGAGAGGCCTTAAGGCAGCTTGAGTTAGAAGGACTTGTGTATTCCATACCTCACAAGGGGGCCTTTGTTGCGGGTGTTACTGCTCAGGACATAGAAGATATATATACAATAAGAATGCTTTTAGATGGACTTGCTGCGCGCTGGGCAGCCCAGAAAATTACAAAAGAAGAGGAAGATGAGCTGACTGAAATAATAACCCTCATGGAGCTTTATACAAGAAAAAAGGATATTCCAAAAGTGATGAAGACAGACTCCCAATTTCATCAGCTAATTTACAAAGCATCTAAAAGTAAACCCTTAGAACATGTTTTGTCAACATTCCACAGCTATATCATAAAAGCAAGAGCAACATCATTTGAAACACCTGGCAGGCTTGAAGAAGCAATGGAAGAGCACAAACTCATATTTGAAGCAATTGTAAACAAGGATCCTGACAAGGCTGAGGAGTATATGAAGCTTCATGTAAAAAACGCTGCAAAAAACCTGATTGAACAAAAAAAGAAGGAAGAGAAGTCTCTAGCAGGGAAGTAAAATAAAGTTCCCTGCTTTTTATTTTTCTTGAGGTTTATCCCCCTTTTTTGCGGGAAGAATACTGAATATAGAAATTGATGCAAAAAAGGGGGATAGAATTTTTAAGGGCTATGAAAATTGAGAATGTAAAGATTTATAACAATAGAAATATTTATTCAGACAAGAAAATAGCAGTAATAGATGCAAAATGTGATGTTGATATAGCAAAGAGGTTTGCAAGCTGCTGTATCCAGATTCAAAATCTAATTGGGTATAACCTCATTGATTACTATGATTGTATAAAGGAGACAGATAAAGTAAGAGTGCTTATTGAACATGACAATCCCAAGATAATCTCTCATGTCATAGAACTTGCTGCTGAGATTGTAGAGAACAATCTAAAGATTGAAGATTGCCAAGATAGAATATTAAGACTCAAAAAGCTTACCATTGAAACTAAGCTTGGTCCTAACACAAGACTTTTGAAAAATGCATGTCAAAAAAGAAGTATAAGGTTTACAAGAGTTAGCTTTACAGATATGTGTATTTTGGGTGAAGGAAAGTGGGCAAAAGTTTTCTCTGGTCTTTTGAGCGATCAGGATTTTGCAAGATTGAATTTGTCTTTTGACAGGGAACTTCAAAAAAGAATCTTACTAACAAATGGTTTTCCCACGCCAAGCTTCAGTATTGTATTCACACAAAGTGAGCTTGTACAAGCTATAAAAGAACTTGGCTTTCCACTTTCAATAAAAGGAGCAAATAAAAACTCACCTAATTTTGTAAATATAAGAACAAACCAGCAGGCAATAGAGGCTTTCAATGCAGTCAAAAATGTTGAAAGCAGGGTAATTGTAGAAAGGTTTGTTCTAGGGAATGCGTATAAAATTTTAGTTGTCAATGGGAAGATGCTTGCAGCTGTAAAAAGAACATCGCCATATATTATAGGTGATGGTAAAAAGAAGATTTTTGAGCTTTTAAGTGAGTCAGAGAGGCAGAATAAGCAGATTCAAAAAAACATACTTAAACAGGGTTTTAATCTCGATAGCATTTTGCCACGTGGAATGAAAGTGTATTTAAAAGAGGCAACAAACTTCAAAAACGGCTGTATTGTGGAGGACGTAACAGAGAAGGTAGCATATCCAAATCAACAACTTTTTTGCAATGCTGTAGAAAAATTTGGATATCAGTTTGCAGTTTTAGATTTTGTCACAGAAGAATATCTCTCTACCGTATACCGCTATCGGAGGCTATATCGTAGATTTAGAGGTAAATAGCGATTTGAGAGTATTTTCTCAAAACTGCAATGTAGATGTGTATGGCGCAATTCTGGATGTATACTTTGAAAAGATGCCAAACCCGAGTGTGCCAATTATTGCTGTATCAGGAACAATCGGTAAATCTACGGTTTTGCAGATTATAAGATACATTTTTCAAAGATGTGGTGTTGAGGTTACAATAGATTCTGAGATAGAAAATTTTTATCTCAAAAGTATCTCAGATAACTCAGATATAAAACTCATTGAATTCAATCCTACATCTGTAATTGAAGAAATAGAAATAGAGCCTTTTGTAGGAATAATTACAAATACATTGGATAATAGCCAAATTGAAAGAAATATACTGTTTTCAAGAAGCATAAAGGAAAATGGATATCTTGTTTTAAATGCAACTGATCCTTTCAAATATCTTTACAGTAACAAAGTAAAGTGTAAAACTATATTTACCTCTGCAAAGTCAGACAATCCAGACCTTTTGGCTCATATTGAGCTAAGAAAGCCTTGTGTGTATTTGGAAGATGATACCATCACAATCTTTGATGGGGATGAAACATTTGGATTTTGCAGCATAAAAGAAATTCCATATTCATATGATGGAAGGCTAAAATTTGCAATTGAGAATATTTTACAGGTTGTGGCAGCACTTTATTTTTACAGTGTTGATCCTGAGATTATATACAGGTACTTAATTGAATACAAAAATGACTCTCATCAAAACCCCGGCAAGTTCAATATTTTTGATATCAATGGTGTTAAGGTTGTAATTGACGATATTCAGAAGAAAGAGCATATTAAAATTTTGGTTGAAAATCTTGAGAAAATAGGTATTAATAAACTGCTATTTGTGTGTGACCAAAGCAAGAAAGGTGTAGTAGATTTTATAGAGGACAGAGAGAGGATTATATACAAAGAGGTAAAAACGTTTAAAGATGTTGTAGAACTGTTTTCAACAGCAATGAATAGGGCTAAAAAAGGTGAAGGGATTTTTATCATTCTTCCAGAGCCGTTGAATAGAGATGTGACATATGAAATACGGGAAAGCTTAGTTAAGCGGAAAAAGAATTTTGTCTAAAATGCTTGAAATAAAGCTTTAAGTTTAGTATCATATCCACTATGGGAGTTTTATGAAAAAACTAAATTTAGGAGATGATTTTGCCATGCATTTGCCTGAGGTTTTTAAATATAGAGGTAGAGAGGTTTATAAGATAAAAAATAACCTAATTCACTATGGACGACCAAACGACAGATTTGTTGCTGTGCTTGTGGTTTTAGGAACGGAAGAGTACAGGGGTTATAAAATCTCATCACCACTTTCTGTTGAGCTTCAGATAAACAACCCAAAGCTTACTGTAAAAGAGAGAGTTGTTAAAAAAGGTGAGGCAGAGAACCTGTACAAAGCGCTTGAGCTTGCACATGTATGGCTGACCCAAGCAAACGGTGAGTAAATTTTTTACGGTTGATTTTGATACATTTTGAGAGTATAATTTACCTTGTAGAGAAACCTTTTAAAAACTCAAAATAAAGATTTGGCTGTGCTATGACGGGGAGGTAGCGGTGCCCTGTAACCCGCAATCCGCTACAGCGGGGTCGAATAGCCAGCATGAGGTATAACCCTGTTGGCATTGAGGGTAAGCCGGGGGCGAGGATGGTTGTGTCCTGCGCAACGCGAAGGCTGTGAACCCCGCCAGGTCCGGAAGGAAGCAACGGTAAGCAGCTTTTTCGCGTGTGCCGCAGGGGTGCATGACAGGAGCCTGTCTGGCTTACTATATCACCAGGAGGGTTATATCGAAGCTGGCCGCACAGCCATTTATTATTTCTCTTTTTCAGGAAGATTAATCTAAAAGTTAATAATTTTATTGACACATACTTATTTATAGAATATAATATAGAAAAATATAGCGAAGGTTTTCACAGGGAAGATAAGTTACAAATGATAGTTGTAGAAGGGCAACAACTCTTGACCTCCCAAATGACAGCAGTTCTGAAGCCTTACATCGGCGAAGCTCATCTTGTCTCAAGTATTTTGGTGTTGCCCCATCTGATGAGACTTGAAGAGTTCTCATTTTTCGGTGACGAAAAAACTTACTTGAAGCTTAAAAAACTTCTTTTTCCAAACGTTTGCATCCATTTTCCGTGGCTGATTACGAAGTTTTGTTCATTGATGTGAGCTCAGTGAAAAAGAATTTCTTGAATTATTTTCTATTCAAAGATTGGGTTGATTCATTGACCTGCTGCAAAAAAAATATTATTGTATGATGTTCTGAAAGAAGGGCACCACATATTTGAAATTTGTAATTATGTATTACTAAATGATGCAATATATGTTTGTGAGAGTGAAAAGAAAATGTAAAGAAGGAGAAAAGAAGAGGGAGATTTTAAAAAGTCTCCCTTTTAAATTTTCGATAAAATGAAGTATAATTAAATCACATGCACCTTGCAAGGGAATAAATAATATAGGGGAAAGTTTTATGTTAACGAGGGTATTTGATATGAAAAGGATTTTTGGCTTTGTTTTTATAATTAGTCTTGTTTTTTCACCTATGTTTGCCTTTGCTAATGTGAGAATTTCAAGAGAAATGGTTAAGTTTTACCTCTACAAATCTTTTGAGATTGTTGGACTTGTTGCAATAACTGGGATATTTATAATCTCACTTACATTAGGCAATGAGCTTAAAAATACTTTACTTTATAACTTTGGTAAGATATTTCTTTCGCTTACTGCTTTAAAGTTTATATATGTCTTGAGTTTGAGTAGAGAGGTTATAGATAATGTAGACTCTCTGCAGGGAATGGCTTTCTTGAACTTATTTATAAAGCTTTTAATTGTATACTCTTTAATCTTCTCTTCTTTGTTTGGAGAAAGAATAAAATATGTATTGGCAAGGTATTCAATTCCTATTAATATTATATTAGTGTTATTTGGACTTTGGGCTTTAGAGAGTATAAACAATTCAAAAGAGCAGCTGTTTTTGACATCTCCAACTGTTGGTATAATTTTGTATAAGTTTTGTAGAATTTTAGTTATAATAGGAATTATAATCTCTGTTGTTTTGTTCATAACAAATGCTAACCTCAGGCAATTAAAAAGTTTAAAAGTTTTTCTCATTTTATTTGCAATTAGTGAAGGGATATTGCCTGCGGCAAAGAGAAGCGGCATTGTATTTGTGGAAGTAGTACAAAATTTGGCGTTTTTGTATCTATTTATTGCAATATTTTTAAACATTACATTGCGCCAGTTTAGATTTTTGCGTCAGCTTTCTATGTTCAGCAGAGAGGTTTTGGAAGAAAAGCTGGACCTAAAAAAGAGTTTTGATCTTCTTGTAGATTTTATATATGAAATATACTCTAAGATTTTTTCCAAAATATGTTTTTATTATTGCCAAGACCAAGACAATTTTATTCTCGTCACCACAAAAGGTGAAGATGACAAGAAAGTTGATAAAAAAGAGAGAAAGTTGAAAGTAAATAGAGAGTATTTTGACATGGCAAAAAACATTCAGGTTTTGAGCATATCAAGATTAAACGAGATTGGTGAATTTGAGAACGATAAAAATTTTTCCTTCTTGCACAGATACAAAAATGCTGTAGTTGTTCCTGTTTATAGGCAAAATCAAATTATTGCTCTTTTAATTTGCTATACAAGCATTAAAAGATTTAAACTAAATACTGAGATTGAAGATGGACTTTTGATTTTTAAGAACTTTTCTCAGGCGCTTTTGGCACAAATAGAGAGGATAGAGAAGATAAAAAACCTATCAGCAGAGGATGAACTTACAGGTCTTTACACCAGGCGGTATTTTATAAAAGAACTAATTATGGAGTCACTTTCATGTGACAGGTATGGTGGCAAGTTTTGTTTGGCTTTCTTTGACATGGACAATTTAAAGCTTCTTAATGACTTTTATGGTCATGCGGTAGGTGACAAGGCAATAAAGATGATAGCAAGGATTATAAAAGACAATATAAGAAAAACTGACGTTCCGGCAAGGTTTGGTGGGGATGAGTTTGCAGTGATATTTAAAAACTGCAGTAAAGAAGCTATAGAAGATAGAATTAAAAATATAAAAAAGCTAATCGAGGAAGAGTCAGAGAATCAACTTCCGATAAAAATAAAGGTTAGCTGTGGTGTTGCAGTTTATCCTGATGATACACAAAGCCTTGATGAGCTATTGAAGATTGCAGATATGCGAATGTATGAGGAAAAATTGAAAAACAAAGGGGAGATTAAATGATGCAGGAAAGAAAAGACACCGCCAAGATATTTTTCGCAGATATAAATGAATATCAGGAAGTTCCAATTGGTACTATGCTTATTAATTTGGTTCCAAAATTTCAAAGACTTTTCAAATCACCGATTGTTGCTGCAAAGGTTGACAATGAGATAAAAGAACTAAAGTATGTAATTTCAAAAGACTGCAAAATAAGGTTTATTGATATGACACAAGAAGACGGAATAAGAATTTACAGAAGAAGCCTCATTTTTGTTTTGATTGTGGCAACAAGAACTCTTTTTAAAGAAGCTGTGAATGTTCAGCATTCACTTTCAAAAGGGTTATATTGTGAAGTTGAAAACAGGAAACTGAGTGATGAGGATGTACTTTTGATAAAGCAAAAGATGCAAGAGATAATTGAAAAAGACATTCCTTTCAGAAGAGAAAAGGTTACAAAAGAAGAGGCAGTAAAGCTTTTTGAAAGCATAGGATATTTAGACAAGGCAAGAACTATAAGATTTTCTGAAAACGAACATGTTTACATCTACTACTGTGGCGACTTTGTTGACTATTTTTATGGACACATGGTGCCATCAACAGGATATTTAAAAATCTTTGATTTGATTCGATACCAAGATGGTATGGTTTTGCTTTATCCTGACAAGTCTGATCCATTTAAATTCCAGGAGTTTGTTGAGAACAAGAAATTATTTGCAATATATAACGAATACAAGAATTGGGGTAGAATACTTAAAGTAACAGATGTCGGTGAACTCAATGAAGTGATTGCAAGCGGGAAAATTAGAGAGTTTATAAGGGTGTCAGAAGCTCTTCATGAAAAGAAGATTGCATACATTGCTGATGAGATTTCTCAAAATCCAGATATTAAAGTGGTTTTGATTGCCGGGCCGTCATCTTCAGGAAAGACGACGTTTGCACAAAGACTGGCAATACAGCTTAAGGTCAATGGTAAGAACCCAGTCTACATTGGACTCGATGATTATTTTTATGAAGACAAAGTGCCACTTGACGAAAATGGCAAGCCTGACTATGAGTCAATTGAAGCAATTGATATTGAACTTTTCAATGCGCAGCTAAAGGACTTAATTTCAGGCAAAGAGGTGATTTTGCCAAAATTTGATTTTATAAACCGGAAACGTACTTTCCAAAGAAGGGTAAGACTTGAGGAAAATGATATCATCATAATTGAAGGAATTCATGGGCTAAATAGCAGGCTTACACCTATGATTGATGATAAAAACAAATTCAGGATATATGTAAGTGCACTTACCCATCTGAACCTTGATAAGCACAACCGAATTCAGACAACTGACTATAGACTGCTTAGGAGAATTGTAAGAGATGCACGAACAAGAGGTGCTTCTGCAAAAAGGACAATTTCAATGTGGCCATCTGTGCGAAATGGTGAGGAGAAAAATATCTTTCCATACCAGGAGATGGCCGATAGCATGTTTAACTCTGCACTAATTTATGAACTTGCAGTTTTAAAGAAATATGCTGTGCCGCTTTTAAAAACAATCACAAAAGAAGATGAAGAGTATTCTGAAGCACAAAGACTTCTACATTTTTTGAGCTTTATACTCTCTGTTGATGATGAGCGTGAGATTCCGCCACAGTCAATCATACGTGAGTTTATTGGTGGTTCTTGTTTTTATGATTTTTAACAAAAAATGGTCTGGGAACAGCAAACTTCCCAGACCATTTATATTTTTTTTATGTTTTAGAAAGTGAGATTTTGTGCTGAGCTATTTGTGTTATTGTTCTGATTATGATTTTGCCAACCTCCAAAGCTTCTAAATTTGCCACCAAAACCGCGCATCTTCCCAAAACCCATGCCTTTAAATCCAAATCCTTTTGACAAATTCCAGTTTGTAATCTTGTTTTTGATAGCCTCTTTCATCTGAGTAGCTTGCTCTTTTGTTATTTTACCATCTGTCACAAGTTTATCTATCTTGGAGCTTTCAAGTGCAATTAGCTTATTTTTGAAATCTTGCTCTGACATATTCTTTGCTTTTAGAATGTCTTGTAATGTCTTTCCATTTTTGAGTTCGTTCAAAAGATTGTCTTTTGTCATACCAAGCACTGATGCAATGTCGCTCATCATATCAAGCCCGAAAAATCCTTTTCCAAATCCTCTGCCAAAAGCTTTGGGTTTAAAGCCGAAGAATGGAGTTGTGCCATTCCAGCTCTCAAGTTTTTGTTTGAAATTTTGCTTGAGCGTGTTTGCTTGTTCACTTGTAATCTTGTTGTTCTTTACAGCCTCATCAATTTTGCTATAGATTGCATCTAAAAGTTTTGATTTGAACTGTTCAAGTGTCAATCCCTTGTCTTTTAGGATGTCCAAGAATGTCTTTCCACTTTGGATTTGCTTTTGAATGTCCTCTTTTTTCATTCCCAAGATATTTTCAATGATGCTGCTGATATTAAGATCCACACCAAAACCTTTGCCTTGCCCTCCAAAACAGAGCTGTGTTAAGGAAGCTTTTAAAGTGGCTGGTTTTATAGCTTTGCTTCCTCCTGCAAATGCAAGGCTTACACTTAAGATTAAGGCTACGATTAGCACAACTCCCACAATGACTTTAAATTTTTTCACACCTATCACCTCTTTCTATTTTGTTTTGATTTAGGTTCTTTCATTTAATATTATCCCACGTAAATTGGTGTTTTCTGTTGCGAAATTGTAAAAATATTTTGAAGGTAAAAATTTACAATCAAAATTGTTTTGGGTTGTAATTCAAAAGGGTATATTAAAGTTGAAATTGAAGTTTTGAAAGGGGCCGTTTTGAAAGATGAGGTATATTGTAATTGGTGCTGTTGCAGGCGGAATGACAGCTGCGATGAAAATAAGACGAAATGACGACAAGGCTGAGATTGTGGTTTATGACAAAGACACAGACATCTCATACTCTGGCTGCTCTTTGGCTTATTATATCTCAGGAGTGATAAAAGATAGAAAAAGTATTGTTCCAAGAAATGTAGAATATTTTAAGAAGTTCAATGTGGATGTGAAGACGAATCATGAAGTCTTGAGAGTGAATACGAAGACAAAGTCAGTATTTGTAAAGGACCTATCATCGGGTATCCTCTTTGAAGACAAGTTTGACAAGCTCATAATTGCAACTGGTGCAAGCCCTGTTTTGCCAGCTGTGGAAGGTGTAAATTTAAATGGAGTGTTTGTGCTCAGAAATGTAAAAGATGCTGACAGGATAAAGGAGTATATTGAAAAAACAAGACCTAGAAAAGCCCTAATTGTCGGTGGGGGATATATAGGACTTGAGATGGCAGAGGCGTTTTCTATCCTGAGTATGGAAGTTTTGATTGTTGAAAAACAAGAAAATATCTTGCCAAATCTTGATAGCGATATGGCAAGGCTTGTTGAGGAGTATCTTTTGCAAAAAGGAGTTCGGATTAAAAAAGGTACTTCTGTGGTTCAATTAGAAGGGAATGACAGGGTAAAAGCAGCCTATTTGAGTGATAATTCAAAAGTTCCTGCTGATTTTGGTTTTAATTTCTGTTGGTGTGCAGCCCAATACAGAGTTTTTAAAGGACTCTGGCATTGAACTTTTGCAAAATGGTGCGATAAAAGTGGATGAATACATGAGAACAAACATAGAGGATATCTTTGCGGCGGGTGACTGTGCAGCAGTGCAATTCAAGCTAAATGGTAAGACCATGTATATGCCTCTTGGTTCAACAGCTAACAAAATGGGAAGAATTGCAGGGGAGAACGCAACAGGCGGAAGTTTAAAGTTCAACGGGATCTTAGCAACTTCTATTTTTAAGGTGTTTGATTTAACAGTTGGCCAGACAGGGTATACAGAAAAAATGGCGCAACAAGAGGAGATTGAATATGAGGTTGGGCACGTTACAAAGCCGCACATCTCAACAGCTTATCCTGGTGCTGAAAAGATGACTATAAAGGCTTTGGCAGAACTAAGTTCACGAAAAATCATAGGTGCCCAGATTGTAGGTACAAAAGGGGTTGACAAGAGGATTGTCGTATTGGCTACTGCAATATACTCTGGTCTTACAGTGGATGACCTATTTCAGCTTGATTTGGCATATGCACCACCGTTTTCGTCCGCAAAAGACCCTGTTCACTATGTGGGGATGGTTATGTCGAATTTTCTTGATAAAAGGAAGTTTAACTGCACACAGGAAAAGCTTCTTCAGAAGATGAAAAACGGTGAGGACTTTGTTGTTCTTGATGTAAGGACACCTGATCAGTATCAGAAGAAGCACATAAAAGGTGCAATTAATATTCCGCTTGAAATGATATATCAAAAGATGAATCGGCTTCCAAAAGATAAACAGATAATTGTTTATTGTAACAGTGGTGTTAGTTCCAACATAGCACAAAATATTTTGCAGCAAAACGGGTTTAGAAAGGTATACAATCTCTCTGGTGGAATCTCAAATGTGACAATTCCAGAACTTCTTGAAGAGAAATAGAAAAGGTGTGAGGTTTTTAGCCTTACACCTTTTTCTTTTTTGCTAAAATTTTTAAAACAATTGTCCACACCAGTACTACAACGGCGACCAAGAAAAAAATTGCAGCCCAGAAAAGGCTTATATCTCTTTCATACAGAAGCTTAAAAAAGCTAAATCCGTACCAGTAAAAATAAACATAAAAGGTAGCCCAGATTGTATCACCAATAAATGAGGAGATGACATATTCATAAAAATTCATTTTGCTAATTCCGGCCAAAAAAATTACGGGTGTGCGCGGCACACCAATTATTCTTGCAATTGGCACAGCAAATATTCCATACTTTACAAAGAAGTTGTTGACAGAGCTCAGAGTTTCTTTTTTTATTCTAAGTAGTTTTTCAAAAAGGTTTACGATGGAGTTTCTGCCGCTTCTTAGAAGCAAATTTATTATGAGATTGCCACAAAGATTTCCCAGAGAAATTACCATAATCAATGTAAAAGGGTTGTATTTTTTAAGGTTTAAAAGTGCAACTGCCCCAAAGTAGGCTATTTGGGTTGGGAAAGGTATTCCAAGCCCTTCAATCAGCAAAATCAAAAATATTCCGATAATGCCATATTTGTCAACAAGGTATTTTAAAAGGCCAATCATAACCTACATCATCTCTTTTGAAAAAACTCTTTTCATATATCTATTTTAATCCTCTTTTCATAGAATAAACAGAGAAAATAAAAAATTGTAGAGGCAGCCAATCAATAGGAAATTTATTGAGTAAAACTTAATAAAATTTGTGTATAATGTGTGGTCAAAAGGTACAAAATTCAAATATGAAAGGTGTGAAAGTTAAGAAAATTTCTTGACTTTTCAGGTCATTTGACAAAAAAATTTTTTTAAATTAAAATAACAAAGAAGTTTAGAACAAAAAACTCCATTTTATAGGAGGTTGGTTATGAGTATAATCAAGTGCCATGTGGCAAAGCCAAGGGACGTAAAGAAGCTTATCCTTGCCTTTGTCATTGTATTTGTCTTGTCCATCCTGCTTGGCGCAATGACAGCCCAGGCACTGATAAAAGAGGTAAGTGTGACAATCGACGGCAAGACCTTTTACTATAAAACAATCAAATCAACAGTAAAAGAAGTTTTAGAAGAAAATGGAATTACTGTAACAAAAGATGACTATGTTAGCCCGGCTTTAGATGCAAAGATTGATGAAAATACTAAGATTGTTATAAAAAGAGCTTTTGAAGTAAAGATTTTGGTAGACGATAGTGAAAAGGTGGTATATATCCCAGCTGGTACAGTTGAAGATGCCATCAAAAAAGCAGGTATAACTATTGGGAAAGCAGACAAGGTAAATCTGCCGCTGTCTCAGGTGCTTGAAAAGCCCGCAGTGATAAAAATTACACGTGTAAGTGAAAAGATAGTAGTTGAAAAGCAAAATATACCATTTCCTACGATAACGAAAACAAATTATAGTATGGACTATGGTAAGCATAGAATTGTCCAACAGGGTCAAAATGGGGTACTTGAAAAAAGGTTCAGGGTTGTTATGGAAGATGGTAAAGAGGTTGAGAGAAAGCTAATTGGACAAAAGATTGTGAAAAGTCCAAAGCCGAGAATTGTTGAAGTTGGAGCAATAAGATGGTTTAAGACCTCAAGAGGCGAAATTGTGAGGTACAAAAAGGTTTACACTATGATTGCAACAGCTTATACTCTTTCGCCAAGTGACACAGGAAAAAGCCCGAAACATCCTGACTATGGCAAAACAGCAACAGGACACAGAGTTCGGCGTGGTGTTGTTGCGGTTGACCCGCGTGTAATTCCGCTTGGCACAAGGCTTTATGTTGAGGGTTATGGATTTGCTACAGCTCTTGATACAGGTTCGGCAATAAAGGGGAACAGAATAGACGTATTTGTAGAGAAAGATGCGTACAAGTTTGGTGTGCGACGTGTAAAAGTTTATGTGCTTGCGGACTAAAAACTCTGTAAAAGATATCCTTGCCTCCTTGACAAACAAGGAGGCTTTTTATTGTTCATCCATGACAAATCAATTTCCAAAAAAAAGTTCATTGAAAGACAGGATTTTTTTTCAATTGCAATTTTCAAGAGTTCAATTAAAATTATGTGAGGATAAATCCAAAAGAAAAATTGATTGAAAGACAAAAGGGGGCGCAAGACACTTTTATGTTCAAACTCCAAAGAGTGACAGACAAACCTGTGCTAAGACCAAAAGAGGAGAATGAATGGGAAAGGGCAGCAGTTTTCAATGCAGCAGCCATCTATCACAGAGGGCTATTTCATCTAATTTACAGGGCAACTAACATTCCACCTCACGAGAATTATGGAGAGTATGTCTCAACAATTGGATATGCAGTGTCAACAGATGGTATTAACTTTTACAGGCTTGACAAGCCAGTGATGGTTGCCGAGAATGAACAAGAAAGAAGAGGGATAGAGGACCCAAGGATTGTGGAGATTGATGGGACATTTTACATGACATACACCGGCTTTGGTGGAAGGTATGATGGCGATTTTAGGATAATGATTGCAAAGTCAAACAACCTAATTAAATGGGAGAGAATGGGAGTTGCACTTGACGAGCCAAACAAGGATGCAGCTCTTTTCCCAGAAAAGATAAATGGCAGGTATGTGATGTTCCACAGAAGATATCCAAATATGTGGCTTGCATTTTCAGATGATTTGATTCACTGGACAGACCATGTG
Source organism: Caldicellulosiruptor naganoensis (assembly GCF_026914285.1). Classification (NCBI taxonomy): domain Bacteria; kingdom Bacillati; phylum Bacillota; order Caldicellulosiruptorales; family Caldicellulosiruptoraceae; genus Caldicellulosiruptor; species Caldicellulosiruptor naganoensis. The sequence continues at coordinate 2,094,314 of NZ_CP113864.1, read as the reverse complement.
GAAATACTGACAGTACGTGAAAATTCATGGGAGAGCAGCCGAATAGGCGTTGCAGGACCACCAATCAAGGTCAAGTTTGGATGGCTTGTTATATACCATGCAGCTGACAATAAAAATGTTTACAGGCTTGGTGCGGTACTATTGGACGCAAATGACCCAACAAAAGTGCTATCACGACTTTCTGAGCCAATATTAGAGCCAGAACTTTCTTGGGAAGTTGATGGATACATACCAAACGTTGTTTTTAGCTGTGGTCATGCAGAGGTTGGCGATGAGGTTTGGGTCTACTATGGTGGGGCAGACACTGTAATTGGCGTTGCAAAGTTCAATAAGGAAAAGATAAAATTCGATTGAAAAATTAGAGTAAAAAGTGTTAAACTCTAAAATAGAAAAAGTTCTTTACTCAAAAAAGAAGGGTAAAAAAGTGAAGGCAGCGGTATTTTATGGTCAAAAGAATCTGAAAGTAGAAGAGATTGATTTACCACCGTTGAAGCAAGGAGAAATTTTGGTAAAGGTCAAGGCTTGTGGAATATGTGGCACAGATGTGCACATATTTAGTGGTGAAGAAGGTTCTGCAAAAGTCACGCACCCTGTCATTTTAGGGCATGAGTTTTGCGGGGAAGTGGTTGAGACAAAAAGCTCTCTTTTTAAGATAGGCGATAAAGTAAGTATTGACCCAAATATTTACTGTGGGGTATGCAAATTCTGTAGAAGTGGGAAGATTCAGCTTTGTGAAAATTTATTAGCGTTGGGTGTAAACTTAAATGGTGGATTTGCAGAGTATGCTGTTGTTCCTGAAAAGCAAGCAATTGTGTTTGAAGACATAAGCTTTGAGGAGGCAGCATTGGCAGAACCTCTTGCCTGCTGCCTCCATGGAATTGAAAAACTTGAAATAAAGGCAACTGATAAGGTACTGATAATTGGTCTTGGTCCAATTGGTCTTATTATGCTTGAGATTTTGAAACTTTATGGCGTTTACAATTTATATGGATATGAGATAGATGACTTTAGAAAAGAGGTTGCAAAAGGGCAGGGTATAAAGGATATAATTGAAGAAAGTACTGACGAAAGATTTGACATTGTAATTGAATGTGCAGGAACAAAAGAGAGTATTGAGATGGCATTTGAAAAGCTTGAAAAAGGAGGACAGTTACTTGTATTTTCTGTGCCATCACCAAAGACAAATGTCTTAATAAACCCCTTTGAGATGTTCAAAAAAGAGGCAAAGGTTTATTGGTCGTTTGTAAATCCGTTTACGCAAAAGTTAGCAATTGAACTTCTTGAAAGCAAAAAAATTAATCTAAAGCATCTAATAACTCATAAAATTTCCTTAAAAGAGCTTTCTCAGGCTCTTAACAAGAGGTATGAAAAACAGCTAAAAGTGATTGTTCAGCCTTGACGAGAGAAAATATTTAGGCTATAATAAAAGATGTCTATTGAGCCACGCGGAGAAGTACTCAAGTGGTGAAGAGGCGCCCCTGCTAAGGGCGTAGGTCGGGTAAAACCGACGCGAGGGTTCGAGTCCCTCCTTCTCCGCCAGTTGAAAACAATAAAAGTTTAAAGATAAAAAAATATAACCTCTTCAAATGAGTAGAAGAGGTTATATTTTTTTTGGCAAAATTACTTTGAATGTTGTGTATCCTTCTCTTTCATGTTTATCGTAGTTTTTATACTCTGAGAAGACCTCGATCTGGCCACCATATTTTTCAACAGTAGACTTTACAATAAAAAGTCCTAATCCAGTTGAATTTTTTGTTGAATATCCAAACTCAAATATCTTTTCTTTTTTGCAATCATCAATGTATGAACCAGAGTTTGTAATAAGAATTTCAATTTGACTTCCTGTATCATTTATCTCAAGAAGCACATATTTTGAAAATGAGCACTTGGCATAATAAAAAGCATTGTCAATGAGGTTACCACAGATATTTATGAGGTCCATTGAGTCAAACTTTTGATTGCTAAAATCTACATTGTAATGAAACTCAAAATTTATATCGTATTTTTGAGCCAAAGAACTTTTTGCGAATATCAAAGCCGAAAGCTCTGCACACCCAAGCCCATAAAACTTTGATGTACTTTTGAGATTTTCGCTAATTTGCTCAATATAGCGCACAGCGTCATCGTATTTTCCAACACAAATAAGTCCCCAGATTATCTGAAGATGGTTGTTAAATTCATGCCGCTGAGCTCTTAAGATGTTTATAAAGTTGTCCAATGATTTTATATTGTCTCTATAAATGTGGGTTGCCTTAAGTGTGCTCAGTGCCGAAAAAAGAATTTTGACGGTGAATAAGTTCAAGATTGCAAGCAAAGTAAATGAGTATATAACAAGTATTCTCTGCCATAGAGGGATTCTAAGGTGTTTTATAAGTTCTGTGTTGACAAAATAGATTGAGTATATAAGCAGGAATATAATTAGAAATAGCAGAAAGAGAATTGCAAGTAAAAATTTTGTCTGCTCATTTTTCTTCATAGCCAGCTTCATTCCCTTTTTCGGATGTAATTGGAAGTAGTTTGCAGATGTCGAATAAGAAATATTTCTTACTCTTAACTACTGCTAACATAATACTCATGATAATTATTTCTATTACCAATGTGACAATATCACAAATAAGAACAGATGGTGTGAGCGATAGATTATAAGCAATGGTGCTAATTATTGAATATCCTCCAAACTTTAATGCAAGACATAATGATTGCGAAAGTAGACCTAAAATGATACCATATAAGGGTAGAAGTTTTAGATATATGATATATAAAAGTATCAAGCAAACTGTCATGAGGATTAAACCCAGCATTAGATTGATTCCGTTGTTAAACACAATGGTATCCCACAGTGCCTGTATAAAACTTACAACTAATATCTTTTTGGGGTTGTAACATACGCCAAACAGACTTAGTATCAAACTTACAAGGAAAAACACCTTTAAAAAATAAAGTGGATACAGCACTATGTAAGTAACCATTTTTTGAATCCTCTGTTTTACAAAAGTATTCTATATGATATTATATATTCTCTTTGAATTTTATTCAAAATTTTTGTATCGATATGGGGGTAAAAGTATGAAATTTTATAAAATAGATATCTCCCACAAAAAAATTTTTGACGAATATTTTAAAATTTTTCAACCTGAAATTGCTGACCTAACATTTACAAACCTTTTTATGTGGGACCCTTTTTACGATATTCACTTTACAGAAGAAGATGAGTTTTTACTAATCATGGCAAAACCCTACAACCAGCCACCATTTTTACATGGCCCTGTTGGAAATAGCATTGATAAACTTCCAAATGTGATTGAAAAAGTAAAGAGATATTTTGAGGAGCAAGGTTATAAGTTCATGTTGAAAAGAGCATCTAAAAAGACCATTGATATGCTGACTCAGTGTGGTATGAAGTTTGAGAGTATATTCGAAAGAGACCTTTCAGACTATGTCTACAGAGTCCAGGATTTGGTACAACTTAAAGGTAAAAAGTATCATGCAAAAAAGAATCATATAAACAAGTTTTTACGTCTTTACGGCAATAATTATGAGTGGAAAAGGATTGATGATGAGATTGTTAAGCTTTGCTGGGATTTTGAATGTGAATGGTATGAGAAGAAAAACGGGCAAAATGATATTGGTCTTACATTCGAGAAGCTGGCAATTGAAAGAGCAATCAGGAACTTTGATAGGCTTTCGTATCAAGGTATGGTAATTTTTATTGATGGAAGAATAAAGGCGTTTACATTTGGTGAGCCTTTAAATCAAAATACAGTTGTGATTCACATCGAAAAAGCTGACCCAGACATAGAAGGACTTTATGCTTTTATTAACAATAAATTCTTAGTAGAATTCTGGCAAGACTTTGAATTTGTCAACAGAGAAGAGGACTTGGGGAAAGAAGGAATAAGAAAAGCGAAGATGTCTTATCATCCATATAGATTTGCTGAAAAGTATACAGTGCTTTTTGATTAACAAAAATAAAAAGCCAGCCATATAATGAAATTGAAACTATATAATTTTAAAAAGCTAAAGTTTCATGGAGGGTATAAATTTTAAGCTAGTTGAGAAAAATTATTCTATCAGGATAAAGAAAGTGGAGCCAATTAAAACCCATGCATATTTTGTTCAAACAAGGGATAAAAAAGAATATTTTTTGAAACTGAGTAAAGTGGACAAATGGCATGTGGATTTTATCTTAAGTTTATATTCACACCTGAAAAAGGACATCATTTAAAGGCCACCTGATTGAATTTGAAAAGACAGTAGACGGTGGCTTTTATTTTTTAGATGAATTTGGGATAGTTTATCTTCTGTGTAAATGGATTGATGGAAGGGCTGCTGCTTACAAACTATTTTCTGATTTGAAAGTAGTTGTAGCAATCTTGCACCATCTTCATGAAGTGACAAAGTCTTTGGCAGAGAGGGAAAGCAGGATGCATCTTCCTTGTTATGAGGAGATTTTTCAAAATAAATATTCACAAATAAAGGCAATTAAGAATATTATACATCAAAAAGAAGGACGTAGTACATTTGATAAGTATTTCTTAAAAGCTTGTGAAAAATTTGAAGACAGGTTTGCTCAGTGCATATGCTATATATGAAAAAGATAGGCTCTTATTTTAGTATGCTCAACAAAAAAGTGCTTGTCCACCACGACCCTGCTCATCATAATTTTATTTTCGCTTGCGGCAATGTTTATCTTATAGACTTTGATTATGCTGTTTTTGATTACGATGTTCACGATTTTGTGAACTTGGGTATTAGGATTTTAAAAACGAATGACAGGGATATTAATATTTTTAAATTTTATCTGAAACTTTTAAAAGAAATGAATATTCCTCAAAAATTTTGGTTTGAAGTATTTTAGATTTTGATGCTTTTCCCACAAGAAGTATGGCAGGTTGGATTCCAGTACTACTTTGAGAAATGGCCATGGAGTGAGAAATACTATCTCAAAAGACTAAAAGGTGCAATTGAAACACAGACAAGAAAGGAGATGATAATAAGTAAGATCGTGGAAGGGAAGATGATTTGGCACTGAAAAATATTATCTCAATTCAATATGGGATGAATATAAAGAATATGAAACAACTGAAAAATGAATTTTTGATAAAAACTACAAAAGCAGAGTATATTGCTAAAAAGATAAAACTTTCTCCTGCAGAGATTGTTTTTATTTATCATTGCCAAGAGCATTTGAAAGAAAATAAATTTGTTAGTTTTGAAAAGATTGTCTCAACAAAAGATGGTTGCCCTTACCTGAGGTTTGACAAATCACTTTATGTGTTAATTGAACACTTCAAAAAAGAACCTGTAGAAATCAATGAGAAAAAAATCTCAAATTGTATAGAGTTTATAAACACTTTCCATGCAGCTTCCACTAATATTTTATCTACAATTGGTGCAAGGTATAAAGCCTCTTACGCCAAAGACAGAATTGCCGCAAGGAATATGTATTCAGTTTTTACAAAGATAAAGCAAAATCCAGATCTTATCAAAAATGAGAAGGTAAGAAACTCCATTTTGAGGACAATTGATAAGAATATCGAGCATGTTGAAAAAGCAATGAAGATATTGGAAGACGACAAATACCTCAGCCTCATTAGACGTTCTATGCAGGAAAATAGATTTGTTCATGGAAAGCTTACCATACACAATATAGTAAAAAGCTATAATAAATTGAGGCTGATAAATTTGTTTGATGTTGAGCTGAACATTCGCGAAAAAGACATTGCAACATTTGTAAAGAGCTTACTATAATAAGAAATAAGGATTTAGACTTTGACAAAATTATCAGGGGTTTTTACATCACCTCTTTTGATGAGTACAGACAAAAACTTATATTAGCAATTATGATCCTTCCTTATGAGTATTTTAGTGCAGTTAAAAAAGTGTTAAAGCTTGGAAATCTGGATTGGGCATCTGAAGGATTTGAAGAGAAGATAAACAGAATTTGCGAAAAGTATAAGTACAAGGATAAAATTCTCACCTCCCTGCATTAAATATCATAACTTTTCTTATAGTTTTTAGTGGAAGGTGTTTTTTATGATTTTGCTAAGAGATAAGATAACTCAATTTTTTAATATAGAGGTTTTTTATTTTATGTCTATTTGTGACATCCTTGTGCTCTCAACAGACAGTGGTTTAAAGTGTTTTAAAAAAGTTGACTACTCAGTTGAAACGCTTCTTTTTATCCACGGAGGTAAGGAACATCTTGTTTCAAGAGGGTTTTTGGATATAGACAGGTTTAACTTAAGTAAAAGAGGTAGCCTTATGTTATATTAAACGACGATATTTATGTTCTCACCGACTGGATTGATGCAAGAGAATGTGAGCTTGAAAATCCCATTGAACTAAAAGCTGCAACAGAAAAGCTTACACTTATGCACGAAGCTTCATATGGTTATACAAATGTTCCGCAAGGGGCAAGGATAAGAGATAATGTAGGAAAGCTAATGACACGCTTTGAGAAAAGGTGTAACAAGTTTTTGCTTATGAGAAAGATGGCAGAGAAAAGAAAAAGCATGTTTGATTATGAGTACTTGTTTACATATTCATATTACCATGAACTTGCCAAAGAAGCTTTTGAGAAGCTCAAAAACTCTAACTACAGTAGTCTTTGCGAAGAGGCAAGACAAAAAAGAGGTTTTATCCACCGCGACTATTCATACCATAACATCCTCTATACACAAGATGGAGATGTTTATATAATTGACTTTGACAATCTTACATATGATTTGAGAGTAATTGACATCACAAGCTTTATGCAAAAGGTATTAAAAAGAATTCATTGGGATATAAAAACAGGAGAGAGTATCTTAAACTGGTATTCAAATATTTCACCTCTGAGCAAAGATGAACTTGAACTGATTTACATTATACTTCTCTTTCCATACAGGTACTGGAAGACATGCAACAGATACTACAATGGCAAAAAGAGCTGGTCTGAAAAGGTGTTTACAGCAAAGCTCAACGAGGTGATATCAGAAAGAGAATTTTACCTTGACTTTATAAAATGGTTAGAAAAACAGATTTAAAGAGAAAGGGCAAATAAACCATTTGTAGTACTTTGGTTTATCTGCCCTTTTTAGTTTTTATATGTTCAGCTGTTTATTTTTATAGTATATTATCCTCAACCCCTCCAAGGTCAAGGTGGGATTTACAATCTGGATTGTTTTTGACTCCTGAGCAATAAGCCTTGCAAGCCCACCTGTTGCAACTACTTTTGCATCCTTTTCGTTCATCTCTTCCTTGATTTTATTCACCATATAGTCAACAAGTCCGACATAACCATAGATAATGCCTGATTGCATTGCATGGACTGTATTTTTTCCGATTACTGTTGGCGGTTTTTGAAGTTCTATCCTGTGAAGACGGCTTGCATGTGAAAAAAGCGCCTCAGCTGAGATTTTTATCCCCGGTGCAATTGCACCGCCAAGATACTCTGATTTTGAAGAAAGAGCACAAAATGTTGTTGCTGTGCCAAAATCAATTATCACAGCAGGCCCACCATAAAGCTCATTTACAGCAACAGCATTAACGATTCTGTCCGATCCAACCTCTTTGGGGTTTTCAGTTTTGATATTAAGTCCGGTTTTTATTCCCGGTCCAACAACTATTGGTGTGCAGCCAAAATACTTTTGTATAGCTCTTTCGAATGAATACATTATAGGTGGTACAACAGATGAGATTATCACATCCATTATATCTTGTGGCGAAATTCCATTGTAACTTAGCATCTGAGTCATCAAGATTCCAAACTCATCTGCAGCCTTTTCTTTATCTGTCTTCATCCTATAGCTTGCAAGGAGGTCCTTTCCTTTATAAACTCCAAAAACAATGTTTGTATTGCCTATGTCTACTACTAAAAGTTTGTCTTTCACCATGGTTTTCACCTTAAGTTTAAATTTTTATTCTACAACAACAGCGGTACCTGTTACAGAGACCATAAGCATACTGCCATTAGCACCCAGAACCTCATAGTCGATGTCAATTCCAACAACTGCGTTTGCGCCGAGCATAGCAGCTCTGTTTTGAAGCTCCTGCAAAGCTTCTTCTCTTGCACGTATAAGTTCATTTTCATAAGTGCCAGACCTTCCGCCAAATAAATCTGTGATGGATGCAATAAAATCCTTTACAAGATTTACTCCCACAATCACTTCGCTGCTTACAATTCCTCTGTACTCAACAATTCTTTTCCCTTCTACTGAAGGAGTTGTTGTGATTATCATTTTCCAAACCTCCTAAAATTCAAATTCAACGTCAGATAGCCTTCTTTTTAGCTCTTCCATGACTCTAATTTCATCCTCTGGTGTCTTTGCCTCAAATGTGACTGAGAATCTTACAAAATGGCCTGCATCGTCCCATGGTACGGTGGAGATACACTTTTCTGTAATCAAATATTCAGAAAACTCCTCAGCAGTTTCAAATCTTCTTCCACCTTTTATTCCCTTTGGAATCTCAACATACAGGTAAAATGACCCTTTTGGCTTTTGTGCATCAAAACCAAGCTCTCTTAGTGTTTTTACTAAAAGGTCATGGCGGCGGGAGTATTTTTCATTTATTCTCTCAGTAATCTCAGGATGCTCTAAAGCGTATATTCCTGCTTTTTGGATTGCCTTGAACTGACCAGAGTCGTTGTTGTCTTTGACAGCTGCAAATGCCTTTACAACAAGCTCATTTCCAGCAACAAATGCAAGTCTCCAACCTGTCATGTTGTATGCTTTGGAAAGAGAGTGAATCTCAACTCCAACCTCTTTTGCACCATCAACTGATAAGAAAGACAAAGGTTTATAGCCATCAAACACCAAAGCTGCATATGCGGCGTCATGTACTACTATGATGTTATTCTTTGCGGCAAATTCAACAACCTCTTCAAAAAACTCCTTTGTTGCAACAGCCCCGCACGGGTTGTTTGGATAGTTCAAATACATTAGCTTTGCTCTTTTTCTGATATCCTCTGGAATTGAAGACAAGTCTGGCAAGAAGTTGTTTTCTTTCAAAAGCGGGACGTTGTAAACCTCACCACCGAGCCACTTTGTGATTGTGCCAAGAACAGGATAGCCCGGCACAGTCATGATTGTTACATCACCGGGATTTATAAATGCATATGGCAAAAGTGCCAAAGCTGACTTTGAACCAATTGCATGGTTTACTTCCGTATCTGGATTTATACCTTTTACTCCGAATACTCTTTCTAAATACTTTGCAGCTGCCACTTTGAATTCATAAATACCATTGTCAGCATATCCTCTGTTTTCATCCTTCCCAGCTTCATAAGCCAAAGTTCCGATTATACCCATATCGGCCTTCTCATCAGGCTCACCAACGCCCATATCAATTAACTCCATGTCAGGATGAAGTTCTCTTGCTTTTGCCTTTGCTCTTTTGATTTTTTCAAACTTGTAAAGGACAGTCTCTTTGCCAAAATTGCTTCCGCCAATTCGCTCAGCAAACATGTTTTGAATAAAACTCTCCATACCGTCTTTCGCCTCCTCTATAAAATCTCAGGTTTTTTAGATTTCCTTTTCATTTTAAAATTTTCTACTTATTTTTATGTTAATGGTTATGTGAATAAAAATCAAGAAAAAGTTCTTGAGAATTTTTGGCGCAAAGGGTATGTATATTATTCAAAAATGGCTTGAATGAATACATTGAAATAAATAAAAAGAGCTGCAAGAGAAATTTTTTCCCTTGCAGCTGGGGTTTCACCAATTCCATAATCGGTAAAAATTACCTTTCAACCTTTGGCATAGGCGATAGAATTGAAGGATTGTTTGCCCTTGCTCTTATTAAGATTGCCTCTAAAATACCTCTGTTCTTGTGTGGCTTTTCTGTGCATGCGATTATATCCTCATGTGGCAGGTTATTAATTCTGTCATTCATTGCCTTTATTGCATCGATACAATTTATAACAGCTCTCTCAACTGGCATTCTCTCAGGATTTATGTCAATTCCAAAATATCCTCTGTATCCATACATCTTCATAACATAGAGCGCTGCTTCAGCCTGCTCAGGTGAGACAACACCCACGTTTAAGTCTTGGTCATAGTTTCCAAGTGGTTGGCTGTTCCAGTGTGTATGATAGAGCTTTCCATACTCAAGAGCAAGCGAAAATGCATATGCCAAATCTTCAAATCCCATCAGAACATGCCCAACCTCAGGATTAAGACCAACAAGTGAGTCGTTTTCTAAAATCTTCCTGTTTTCTGGATTCTGAAGGAGTTTTTCGACTTTTTGTGCAAGAAGTATACCTTCGCCAGTAAGACCGTAAATAATTCTTCCTCTTGGCTCATATGGCTTTGGCTCAATTGCAACCTTTACCCCAGGTACTGCGTCCATTGCCTCGGCAATACCTTCAGCAAATCTATCTCTCATTCTTATAAAGTCAATTCCAAATTGTTTTCATATCCGTCTCCACCAGGCCAGATGATACAGAATTCACAGTCAAGCTCCTTGTTTAGCATCAGAGATGTTTTGAGCCTCTCAATTGCCTTTTTTCTTACCTCTTCAATAGGGGATGCGAGCGATGAAAATTCGAAATCGCTTTCGTAGAAGAGGTTTGGAATTACTGACAAAACTTTTATTCCTGTGTCCTTTGAAAACTTTTTGTAAAGGTCCAAGTTGTCTTCGTTTATTTCATTTGGATAGTGAGCCTCTAAAGCACAAACTCCATAGTCTTTTAGCTTTGCAATAACTTCTAATCGTTCTTCAATAGACCTTTTCTCTCCAAGTGGTGCATGGAATCTACTTGGATGGTCAGAAAAATACCAGATTCCAACAGAGAATTTGAGGTCAAGCTCAAATGTCTTAAGGTGCTGAATTAACTCATCAATACTTCTTCTCTTCATCTGATAACTTGTGTTCTCAAGCATGCTTAAAACCTCCCTTAATCTATATGAATTTTTAAATTACTGCCAAATTTCAACTTGTTTTCTCAATAAATCCAATACTCTCAAGCCACTTTTCACAAAGCTTTGTCCAAGTCTCTACATAAGGTGTATCCTGAGCAAGCCCCAGACCATGTCTTCCATAGGGGAAAATGTGAAGCTCAAAAGGTACATTATGTTTACTCAATGCCATTGCAAACAAAAGAGAGTTTTCAACTCTGACTGAACTGTCGTCACTTGTGTGCCATATAAAAGTTGGTGGTGTGTATTCTGTTACCATGTTGTGTGTGGAAAGTGTCCAAACTACAACTGTGTCAGGGTTGCTTCCCAGCAAAGCATTTTTTGAACCCTCATGAGTAAATTCTGCCATACTAATGACAGGATAGCACAAAATCATACAGTCTGGTCGAGAAGACGTCCTTTCAACAGGGTCTTTGCTTTTTTTGTCTCCGTCATCAAAATGAGTTCCCACTGTAGATGCCAAGTGTCCCCCTGCTGAAAATCCCAAAACACCAATCTTTTTTGGATTTATATTCCACTTCTTTGCATTATACCTCACAAGCCTTACAGCCCTTTTTGCATCAAGAAGAGGTGCTGGATGCTTATAAGGAGCTACCCTATAATGTAGCACAAGGGCTGAAATTCCAATGCTATTGAGCCACATTGCAACAGGAGCGCCTTCATGTTCTGCCCTGTGTGTATATCCTCCGCCCGGGAAGACAATTATACATGAATTTTGTTTGCCGTTTTCAAGCAGGTACGGTTCTAAATATGGTACGAATTCATTTTGAGGGTCAGAAAGTGGAACATCCTTTTCCCACAGTAATATCATGAACCCGCTTTCACCCTTTTGCAATCGAAAATCTACTACAGCATTATAATACCATTAAAATAAAAATTTGAAAAGCACAATTTTAAAATAGAAGTTTTTTGTATGATGTGATATAGGCATAATCTTAGTGATTTTCCTTAAAAAATAAAACAGTTTAAGGTGGCTCTGCGTACCTTTTCTGTCAGTTGGGTTTTTTTTTAAGAGATTTCGTAGCAAAAAACGCTCAAATGACAACGGGGTGTTTATATTTGGATTTTTTATTTCATTTAAAACTGCTTTCAAAATTTGAAATCGAGGAGGGAAAGGAAAAGAATGCGAAGAAAAACTCTCGCATTACTTGTGCTTTTGGTATTTTTGGTAAGCATCATAGCACCTGCTTTGAGCCCATCTTTTGGTCAAAAGGTTTCTGCCCAGACACAGAATCCTTTAGATTACTACGCTAAATACGATTTTGAAAATGGAACTCAAGGCTGGATGGCAAGAGGGGCTTCAACTACTGTTGAGACCGTATACAAAGTTGTTTATGAGGGGGATTATTCACTAAAAGTCTCTGGTAGAACTTCTGCATGGGATGGTGCAATTGTTGACCTGACCAGTGAGCTTGCTCCATCTGTTACTTACACAGTTTCCATGTATGTATATCACAATGATGCAAAACCTCAAAGATTTTCAGTTTACGCATATCTCAAAGACTCTGCTGGAGAAAAGTACATTCAGGTCATTGACAAGGTAGCAGTTCCAAACTTCTGGAAGAAAATCAATGGTAAATTCACAATAACCACATCAAATCAAATTGAAAAGATTCAGCTCCTGGTATGTGTTCCAACAAGCAAGACAGTCGAGTTTTACGTTGACAATATTGAGATAGCAGGTCCAAACAGAGCAGGTATAAACCCTGTTGTCAAGAGCACAACATTTGAGTCAGGTATATTTGAAGGATGGCAGCCAAGAGGAAGCAGTGTATCGATTTCTGTAGTGGACACAGTAACGCATACAGGTTCGAAAAGCTTGTATGTAACAGGAAGAACTCAAAATTGGAATGGTGCGCAGATTGATGTGACATCACTTTTAGAGAAAGGAAAGAGTTATGAGATATCTGTATGGGTATATCAGGACACGGGAAGTACCCAGAAATTGACTTTGACGATGGAGAGAAAAAATGCGGATGGTAGCACCGACTATGATTCGATTGTACACCAGAAGGATGTAGGGACAAATACATGGGTAGAGCTCAAAGGCACGTATTCAGTACCAACAACAGCAATTCAGCTGCTTTTGTATGTAGAATCTCCGAATGCAACTCTCAGCTTCTATATTGATGACCTGAAAATAGTTGATCCAAATCCTGGAACAGCTGGAGTGAGACAGCCTGAATGGGAGATACCATCTTTGTTTGAACAGTACAAAAACTACTTTAGCATTGGTGTTGCGATTCCTTATAGGGTTCTTACAAATCCTGTTGAGGTTCAAATGGTTTTGAAGCATTTTAATAGTATAACCGCAGAAAATGAAATGAAACCAGATGCTATTCAGAAGACAGAAGGTAACTTTACTTTCAATGTTGCTGACGAGTATGTAAATTTTGCTCAGCAAAATGGTATTGGAATAAGAGGTCATACTCTTGTATGGCATCAACAAACTCCAGATTGGTTCTTCAAACGTTCAGATGGGACGGCACTTGATCCTAATAAGCCAGAGGATAAGCAGCTTTTGAGAGATAGATTAAAAACACATATTCAAACACTTGTTGGAAGATATGCTGGAAAGATTTATGCATGGGACGTTGTCAACGAAGCAATTGACGAAAATCAACCAGATGGATACAGAAGAAGTGAATGGTACAGGATTTTAGGACCAACTCCAGAAACCGGCGGAATACCTGAATATATCATCCTGGCATTCCAATATGCACGACAAGCTGATCCAAATGCAAAGCTTTTCTACAACGACTACAACACTGAAAATCCAAAGAAGAGACAGTTTATTTACAACCTGGTTAAAGCTCTGCATGAAAGAGGCTTGATAGACGGGGTAGGTTTGCAGGGTCACATAAATGTTGAGTCTCCAACAGTGAAAGAGATTGAGGATACAATAAAACTTTTCAGCACAATTCCGGGTCTTGAAGTTCAAATTACAGAGCTTGATATCAGCGTTTATACAAGCAGCAGCCAAAGCTATAATTCTCTACCACAGGATATAGCCATCAAGCAGGCACAGAAGTTCAGAGATATTTTCGAGATGTTGAAAAAATACAAGGGCATTGTCACAAATGTAACATTCTGGGGTTTGAAAGATGATTATTCTTGGCTATCAAAAAATGGACCTAACTGGCCGCTGCTGTTTGACAGCAACTACCAGGCAAAGTATGCATACTGGGCAATTGTTGAACCGTCAGTGCTACCACTCGCTATAAACAAGGCTTATGCGAACAATGCACAGCCAAGAATTGATGGTCTTATGGATAAAGAATACAAAGGAACTATCCCAGTTACCATTCAAAATGATGCAGGGCAGGATATTGCTCAAGTAAGGTCATTGTGGAATGGCAATGAGCTTAGCCTTTATATCACAGTAAACGATACAAGTGTAGATGTTAACAATGACAAGGTTATGATTTTCGTTGACCGAGACAATGGAAAGTTGCCAGAACTAAAAGATGATGACCACTGGGTTTCAATTTCAAGAACAGGTGCAAAGACTGAGTCAAAGATTGGCTATGTGAAAGATTATGTAGTACTGCAACAGCTAAGTGGGTATGTAGTAGAAGTAAAACTTCTTTTGAATAATAGCTTAGCAGTAAATTCAAGCATAGGATTTGACATTGCAGTTGTTGACAATGGAGTACAATATAGCTGGAACGATAAGACAAATTCACAGCTTATCGGAACAGACACCTATGGTATTTTAACAATGGCAGATAGCGTAAAATTTGCTTCAGCACCGAAGGGAACGCCAAAGATTGATGCAGAATTAGATGATGCATGGCAAAATGCACAGGAGATAACAACTGACACAAAGGTGACAGTTACAGGCACAGTATATGACTCAGCATATGCAAAAGCAAGAATGATGTGGGATGAAAATTGCATCTATGTATATGCAGTTGTGTACGATCCACTTTTGAACAAGGCAAACACAAATCCTTGGGAACAGGATTCTATCGAAATATTTATTGATGAAAACAATCATAAGACGCCTTACTATGAAAACGATGATGTTCAGTACAGGGTAAACTATGAGAATACCCAAACATTTGGAACAAATGGGGAGGCTAAAAACTTTATTACAGCAACAAAGATAATCCCAAATGGATATATTGTAGAAGCACAGGTCTATATGAGAACAACTAAGCTCTCTGAAGGAATGGTTATAGGATTTGATATCCAAGTAAATGATGCAGATAATACGGGCAAAAGAGTTGGCGTTCTGACATGGAACGATAAGATTGGTAACAATTGGAGAGATACGACTAAGTTCGGTTGCTTAGAGCTTATTGCTGCACCTGTACAACAACCAACTGTACAGCAGCCATCAACATCGCCTTCAACATCAACCACAATAACATATATTATAACCTCGACAACACCTTCCCAGCAAACACAGACGCAGCAGCAAACTCAACAAACTCAGCAGCAAACACAGCAGCAACAAACAACCCAGCAACCTGCTCAGCAACAGCAACAACAGCAGACAACTCAGCAGACACAACAACAGGAGGGTGTTGTTACAACAAAGATAAATCCAACATCAGCAACAACTGTTAATGTAGGAAACGACATAAAGGTTGTTGTACCACAGGGTGCTGTTTTGGGCGCAAATGCAACAATCAAAGTTGAAAAGATTGAGAAGTTAGATAAAGAAATTGGGCTTGGGACACTTGTTGAAAAACCAATCAAGGTTACGATAGAGAACGGTAATGTTGTAAAGCCAGTTAAGTTAGAGGTAAAGGTTGAGCCGCAAGTATTCAAAGATGATAATATCCCAGTTGCATTTGCATACGACGAACAAAAAGGCAAATGGCTGCCTGTTGCAACAAAGAAAGATGTCTCTTCAGTAACCATTACAACAAACAAAGTAGGTACGGTAGCAGTAGTTGTTGCAAGACTTGATGAGATTTATAAGGATATATCAAAAGATAATTGGGCATATGACACATTCAAGAAAGCTGTTACAAGTGGACTCATAGTAGGATATGAAGATATGACACTCAAACCGACAAAGCAAGTTTCATTTGCAGAGGCGGCAGTAGTTGCACAAAGAGCATTTGAAATTGCGCCGAAGCAAGAAGGCACAGTTAAGAATACACCACAATGGGCAGCCCAAGCAATCAAGGCATTGCTTGACAACGAAGTTATTACAGAGGTTGATGATGCAAATAGACCGCTTACAAGAATTGAGGCTGTAGCAATTATAATGAAGTTATTAGAACAAAGTGGTGTAGATATAGAACCCAAAGAGCTTGAATTTACAGACCTTCTTGAACAATCTTCAATCGATGTAGAATACTTAGCAAAAGCATATAGTTTAGGAATAGTAAAAGGTTATCCAGATAAGACTTTCAGACCACAAAACACAATAACAAGAGCAGAATTTATTGCACTAATTATGAGAGCATTGGATGTCTTAAGAAAATAAGATAACTTCTTGAAAAATTTACAAAAAAGTTGAGGTGGGGTAAAAGAGAGCCTCACCTCAACTTTTATTTTTTACCTAAAATCTCTCTACCCAAATTACTACTTTTTCAACTTGAAAAATCAAGAAAGATGTCAGAAAATAAAAGTAAAGCAAAAAACTAAGGATTTAGGTGGTGAAAAAATATGATCGAAAATCATTTCACAAATTCCCTTAAATCGTCAGAAATAGAAATAAAAGATGTCACTATTAAAGACTTGTTCTGAGGAAGATATGTAGAACTTATTCCTGATGTAGTTGTGTCATATCAGTGGGAGATATTAAATGATTTAGTTGATATTCCGGTCAAAAGCCATGCAATAAAGAATTTCAGAATAGCAGCAGGACTTGAAGATGGGGAATTTGAGGGATTTGTTTTTCAAGACAGTGATGTTGCAAAGTGGCTTGAGGCAGCTTCATATGTCCTTGAAAAATATCCAAATCCTGATTTGGAAGAGAAGGTTGACGAGGTTATAGAGCTTATTGGCAAGGCTCAGTGGGAAGAAGAATACCTCAATACATATTTTACCATCAAAGGAAAGGGTAAAAGGTGGACAAATTTAAAAGAGTGTCACGAACTCTACACTGCAGGGCACATGATAGAGCCTGGTGTTGCACATTTTCTGGCAACTGGCAAAACAAGCCTTTTGGAGATTGTAAAAAAGCTTGCAGACCACATATACAGCATTTTTGGCAAAGAAGAAGGTAAAATCCCTGGGTATGATGGTCATCCGGAGATTGAACTTGCGCTTGTAAAGCTCTATGAAGTGACTCAGGACGTGGCGATTGTTGTTTTAAGCAAAACTTTTGATCTTGTGGTAAAATAACTCTAAACAAATGAAGTTTGAGAAGTGAGTTTAAAGATGCAACTGAGCAAAATCTTGTTTATGATATTTTCAATAGCCTTTGCAACAGGTGTTATTGATAAAATCTTTGGTGACAAGCTCAAACTTGGGTTAAAAATTGAAGAAGGCTTTGTAATCATGGCAAAAGCCGTTTTTTCGATGCTGGGCATTCTTTACTTATATCCATTTTTGGGTATGTTGCTGGTAAAACCTTCAAAGTTTTTAGCGCAGTTTTTTCATACCGACAGTGCAATATTAATTTCTTGTTTTTTACCCATAGATATGGGCGGGTATCACATATCCCAACAAGTATCAAAAGATGAAATGGCTAAGATAATAGGCGGTATTCTACTTAGCTCAAATTTGGGAGCGACCATTGGTTTTACATACCCTGTTGCATTTGGAATTTTGAAAGATGAGTCAAAAGAGGATTTTATAAAAGGAAGTCTTATTGGAATTGGATGCATTTCCGTTGCAGTTGTATTTACAAACCTGCTTTGGGGATATAATGTACTGAGGACATTAAAACTGGTAGCTATTGTTGTGATCGTTACTTTTATGCTTGCCATTGGGGTTTCAAGAGAATGGCGTTTTTTGATAACTGCAATGAAATTTTTGGGTAGTACAATGACCTTTGTTAACCTTGTAGGACTTGCGTTATTGGGATACCATATATTAACAAGCAAAGCTTTATTTCCTATAAAAACAGCTTTGCAAGACTGTATAGTCCTTCCGCTTAAAATGGCTGTTTTGATTGGTGGCAGCTATGTATTCTTTACAGTTATATACAATTTTCTAATAAATAGATTCAGGCTTTTGAAAGGTTCATATACTTTAAATCAAGCAGGGCTGGAAGGAATGTTGATGCTGCTTGTGAACTGTGTTCCTACACTTTACCTTTTTGATAAGATGGACAAAAGGTCAAAAATTTTAGCATCTGCCCTGTGCACGACGGCAGCTTCGGCTTTGGGTCCTCAGCTTGCATTTGTGGCAATATTTGCTACACCTTATGTTTCGCTTTTTCTTCTGAACAAGTTCATAAGCGCAGCTGCTGCGGTTGCAGCAACCCTAGTATATTTAAAATTTGGCACATAAAAAAGAGGCTTTTTTAGCCTCTTTTTTGCAATAAGGTTTGTTTTGTCTTTTTTTCGGTCAACGTTTTTACATGCTGCTTTTCCTTGGAAGTTTTGTGACCGGGATTGTGAACATAGATATCAGGATATTCACCATTTACAATTTTTATAAACTGGTCAAAAGTAGTTTTTTGTGAGATAGTAAACCGTGGAATTTCATACAGGTCAGTAGAAGATGTCACATATCCTTTTTTGGTAGTAAAAGCCAATTTGTAGTTGAAAGACTTTAAAACTTCTATTACTCTTTCATCATATGCACCAAACGGATAAGCAAAATAAGGAGAATTTATTAGCACTTGATTGTTTACAAAATCAAAAATTATGTCCAGCATGTTAGCCTGAAGGAGAATGGGCATTCCATTCAGCAGCCTGTGCATATCGTATGTGTGAGAACCAAACTCAAAGACGTCGGTGTATTTAAGAGTATCTTCCAGTGACAGATATTCAAATTCGTTTGAGGTATTCTTGGATATCAAGAATTTTCCGATTACAAATATGCATGCTTTAAAACCATATTTTTTTAGTACTGGATATGCCAATGTAATATTATTTTTGTATCCATCATCCATTGTTATTACAATGGCTTTTTTGGGTGGAATATATTCACCTTTTAAAAATTTGTACAGCTCTTCCATTGTTAAAGTCTTGAAGTTGTTTTTATAAAGATATTCCATCTGTTTTTCAAAATTCTGAATATCCACAACCGCAAAGGAATTACACTCTTGTGCTTCTTTTGAGCCTTTTGCAAAATAGTGATATACAAGCACAGGAATCTTAATCTGATCCTTTTGTGCAAGAGTTTGTATAGGAAAGACTGCTATGACTGCAAATATTATTAAAGTTAGGGCTAAAATATAGAATCCCTTTTTCATTGTCGTATCACCTTCTTTTGAGCACACTTAAAAGACGTCGCAATAACAGAATTATAAGTGTAGTTTATGTGAATTTGTTAAAATAAGTGTTACAAAAGTTAGGGAAGACATATTAAGAGGTGAAAGGGATAAAAAAAAGACTGCCGCACTTTTTCTCAAATATCAATTATGCGGCAGCCCAAGATATTCATTTACATAATTATGATGTTTATTTTATTTGCTGCATTTTAGCAACAAAATTCTCAATCAATTTCAAAAGACCGACTATGTCTACCTGACTGGACTGTTGTTTTATCATGTTTTGAGAAATTTGTGGGAACTTAACATCATTTCCTGTTGCAATATTTGTCATTTCAATTCTTGTCAAAACGCTATTAGTAGTTGCAGGTGCATTTTTAATTATTATCTTTACTATTTTTCCTGTCTTTTCATCAACGTAAAAGTTTATCTTGTAATCATCCAATTTTATTGACCTAATAAGCTTAGAAAGATTATTTTCAAGCTGTTTTGAGATCTCAGCTGAAGAAAGTTTATTTACATCGATATTTAAAGAGCTCAAAGCCTTCTTTTCATCGTCTGTCAAAGATTTTAAATAAACATCGAGCATAATCCGTAACTGAGAAAGTACAGATTTTGAAGATGTAGATAAAAATTCTTTAAATGCAGGTTCTAAAACCTTGCTTGGCAGAACGCTATTTAATGCCCAGCAGCTTATCTTCTTTGAACCAACAGATATTGTTGTCTTGTACGCGCTTTTTACAATTGAAGATGCTTGAGAGTTTAAGTAGTTCAATATGGTCTGGTAAAACTTGCTCATAGGCTGAGAAAGCGAGCTGTCAAGCATATTGATGCTCATCCAGAGAGTAGTTGGTATGGTGCTAAGCACGTACTTGTTATCTTTTGGATCTAAGGTGTAAATATTTTGCCCGTTTAAGAAGACGGTATGATTTACATTATCTTTCTTGGTTTGGATAAAAAACTTTCTATTTTTTCTGTCAAAAGCAACTTTGTAAGTCTTTGTATCATTGACAATAAGATTTAAACCATATCCCACTGACTTTTGCCCGGTTGACGTGGTGATTATGCCACACGAAAGAGGAGTGTCAGGATTTAGAATTTTTGAAAGCTCTGCTTTGAAAGTTTTTACTAACAAAGAAGCTTGGATTTGCTGACTTGATGCAGCAAGAACTGAAGATGATAGCAAGAAGGTTATAAAACAAATTGTCACAATCACCGAAATTACCCTTGCAGCTCTTTTCATTATTTCACCTCCAAGAGTTTTGAATATATGTTCCAACTAATTATTATATCACTCTTCGAAAAAAATGACTATCAGTTTTGTTTTTTATCATCATTCTTTTTACCCTTTGAAATTTTGTTTTTAGCTGTTTGCACACTAATTTGAGCAGTGCCTGGTGCTTTGGCAATTTGTTTTAAAATACCTATATTTTGCATCTTGCAACCACGTTTGTGACAGCTTAAGGGGTGCATAAAATGAGCCAAGGAACATTTTTAACTTATACTAAGTAAACGTACATAAACATACATTAGTAAATATTATAGTCAACTAATGTTTTAAATCGAAGAACATTAATTGGATTTCCAAATAAATTGCATGTCTTTCTTAAAAACCATTGAATTGGAAAGGTAAAAAGGGTAAAATTAGACTAACGAAAGGGGCAGTAGATAAATTCTCATTTAGAAAGGTGGAAAAGGATGTATGAAAGAAACTACGGTTGATTTATGGATAAAGGATTTTATAGAGCTTACCGATACCCAGTTTGAAAGGTTTGAGCAGGCAATAAAATCAGAAAGAGGATTTTGGCTATATGATATCAAAGAAAAGAAGATTTATCTGTCAGACGGCGTTGTGTATCTTACAATACAAAGTGAGAATATTGAGGACTATGTCCAAAAGCTGTTGGCTGAAAATGAATTTATCCACCTTTTAAATCTTGCAAAAGAAAGTATAGAGAATAAACAAAATGGTTTTTCCATCAGAGTAAAGCTAAAGGAAGGCAGATAGATTTTTGTTTGTGCTACCATCCTCTATAAAAAGGGAATACCATTTAGGATAGTGGGGACATTTGAAGATGTAACACCACATGTTTCATGTGATTTGAGACTGAACAGGTATATTGAACTTATTGCATATTACGATGATGTGACGGGACTTCCAAATAGAAACTTTTTAAACGAAAAGATTAGAGAGAGAATAGAGGAGAGCAAGAAAGAAAATACAAAATTTTGGATGATATTTATTGAAGTTAGTAATTTTGGTTATATCAATAAAATATTTGGACATGCAGTAGGAGATGAATTTTTAAAGTCGATAGCAATGGAGATAAAAAAGTTTTTGCCAAAAGAATGGATTTTCAGCAGATTTGGTGGGGATGAATTTGTAGTAGTGACAACAGATGTAGAGAAAGCTTCGGTTGTACAAATTGTAGAAAATCTTGTAGAAAGATTTTCAAGAAGTTGGAGTGTAATGGGAAAATGGTTATATACAAACATCAACATAGGGATTGCTGGATACCCGCAGGATGGCACAGAAGCTGATACAATTTTACAAAATGCAGAAATTGCCCTCACAATGGCCAAAAAGCGTGGAAAGGATATGGGCAAAAGTCTTTATGAGTTTTATGAAAGGTCTATGACAGAAGAGATTTTGAGAAGAGTTGAAATTGAGTCTGAAATCTTAAAAGGAATTCAAAATAAACAGTTCTTTTTAGTATATCAGCCAAAAGTATCCCGTGATGGTAGGACGGTTGTTGGGTTTGAGGCACTTCTGAGGTGGAACTCCCAGAAAGGGATCTTGACCCCAGACAAGTTTATCCAGATTGCAGAAGAGAGCGGCCTTGTGTATGAGTTAAACAGGCTCATATTGGATATTGTTTGCAGAGATGTAAAATATATAAAAGAAAATGGTTTCAAGAAAATACCGGTTGCCATAAATTTGTCAGGAAAAGAGTTTGCTATGTATAATATGGTGGGTATTTTAAGCAAATATCTGGAAAAACACAACGTGACTTCGGAAGATATTGAGATAGAAGTAACTGAGAGGGTAATTTTAAATAATTTAGAACTTTCAAAAGAAATTTTTAATAAACTTTATGAAAAAGGCATCAAGATTTCAATAGATGATTTTGGCACAGGTTATTCGTCCCTTGAGCTACTTTTGACACTTCCTATTCATGCCCTCAAGATTGACAAAAAGTTTATAAGCAGAATAGAGTTTTTTGGTAATGAATATGTTATTGTTAAAAATATCATTTATATGGCAAAAGAAATGAATTTGAAAACAATTGCTGAAGGTGTTGAAAGAAAAGAGCAATATGAGATATTAAAGGAATTAGGCTGCGATGAATTTCAAGGCTATTATTTTTCAAAGCCAATGAGAATAGAAGAGATAGCTGAGCTTAAAAAGCAAGATGAGACACCTAAAATACGATAAAGATAGTACCATAGTATTTTAGCATCTAAAACAGAAGGATGTGAAATTGTTCACGTACAACTTTTTTCACTCCTTCTCTTTTGTTCTTTTTGCATATATGCTACTATATTTTTAAAGAAACATGTATGCACAAGCAAAGGGGAAAAGGGGGATTTTTATGGCAAAGTTCAGTATAGGAATTGATTTTGGGACACAGTCAGGAAGAGCAGTGCTTGTAAATGTTGAGACAGGTGAAGAGGTTGCAACAAGTGTGAAAGAGTACACTCATGGAGTTATGGACGAGAGCTTGCCAGATGGTACAAAACTTCCTTATGACTGGGCACTTCAACATCCACAGGATTATATAGAGGTTTTAGCAACAACTGTTCCAGATGTCTTGAAAAAAGCAGGTGTTTCAAAAGATGATGTGATTGGAATAGGAATTGACTTTACAGCCTGCACAATGCTTCCTATCAAAAAGGATGGGACACCGCTTTGTGAGCTTCCCAAGTTCAAATCAAATCCTCATGCCTATGTTAAGCTGTGGAAACACCATGCTGCTCAAAAATATGCAAATAGGCTAAACCAGATAGCTCAAGAAAGAGGCGAGAAGTTTTTACAAAGATATGGCGGAAAGATTTCATCCGAGTGGCTATTCCCCAAAATCATGCAGATTTTAGAAGAAGCACCAGAGGTGTATGAAGAGGCAGATAGATTTATCGAGGCTGCTGACTGGATTGTAATGAAAATGACAGGGGTTGAGAAGAGGAACTCATGCACAGCAGGATATAAAGCTATCTGGAGCAAGAGGGAAGGATATCCTTCAAAAGAGTTTTTCAAGAGAGTTTTTCAAGGCACTTCATCCAAGGCTTAAAAATGTTGTTGATGAAAAGCTATCCCGCGATATATACCCTATCGGTCAAAAAGCTGGAGAGCTCACAGAGGAGATGGCAAAGCTAATGGGACTCAATCCTGGGACAGCTGTTGCAGTTGCAAATGTGGATGCGCATGTTTCAGTTCCTGCTGTTGTGATTACTGATATTGGTAAGATGCTGATGATAATCGGAACATCTACATGCCACATGCTTTTGTGGAATGAAGAAAAGATGGTGCCTGGTATCTGTGGTTGTGTTGAGGATGGAATTTTACCTGGCTTTTATGGGTATGAGGCAGGCCAGAGCTGTGTTGGTGACCATTTTGAGTGGTTTGTTGAAAACTGCGTGCCAGCGCATTACTTTGAAGAAGCAAAGCAAAAAGGATTAAATATCTACCAGCTTCTAAAAGAAAAAGCAAAGACTTTAAAGCCTGGCCAAAGTGGGCTTTTGGCGCTTGACTGGTGGAATGGTAACAGGTCAATTCTGGTTGATGCAGACCTCACTGGCATGATGCTTGGCATGACCCTAACCACAAAGCCAGAGGAGATGTATAGAGCCTTGATTGAGGCAACGGCGTATGGCACAAAGATAATAATTGACAATTTCAATGAGCATGGCATAGAGATAAGAGAGCTTTATGCGTGTGGTGGGATTGCTGAGAAAGACGAGCTTTTGATGCAGATTTATGCTGATGTAACAGGGCTTGAAATAAAAGTGTCAGCTTCACCTCAAACACCGGCACTTGGTTCTGCTATGTTTGGTGCAGTTGCTGCTGGAAAAGAAAAAGGCGGATATGACAGCATATTCGAGGCTGCAAAGAAGATGGCAAAACTAAAAGACTATTCTTACAAACCACATCCACAAAACCATGAGATTTACAAGAAACTCTACAGAGAATACAGAATTCTTCACGACTTCTTTGGCCGTGGAGCAAATGATGTGATGAAGAGGCTTAAAGAGATAAAAGAAAAAGTTTCAAGGATGTAAAACTTTTAGGTCTTTTAACTTTTCAAAAACAGGCTACCCATTTTTAAAAAGCTTTTCGGACTTTTTGAAGGGTAGCCTGCAAGTTAAATAATGGTATTGATTTAAAAATTTTTAAGTGGTATGATAAAAATAAACTCGTATGGACAAGATGATGATAAAATGAGCAAAACCAAATATGAGATTATAAAAGATTTTATTATTGAAGGAATTAACTCTGGCAAGTTCAAAGAGGGCGAAAAGATTTATTCAGAAAATATGCTTGCAAGAAAGTTCAAAGTTTCTCGTCACACTGTAAGAAGAGCTATAATGGAACTTGAGTTTGAAGGACTCCTTGTGTCTCAAAAGGGGAGAGGTACGTTTGTTGCAAAGAAAAGTGCCGACAGCTCTAAATGCATTGCTGTTCTGACAACATTTATATCCGACTACATCTTTCCCCTGATTATAAGGGGAATTGAAAAGGTGATAGCACATGAAGGGTATGGTCTTTTGCTGTTTTCGACTGACAACAGCTATGAATTTGAAAGATATCACTTGGAGAGCATAATAAACAACCCCAACATAGACGCTGTCATAATAGAGCCGAC
The DNA here is from genome assembly GCF_026914285.1 of Caldicellulosiruptor naganoensis. Lineage (NCBI taxonomy): Bacteria > Bacillati > Bacillota > Caldicellulosiruptorales > Caldicellulosiruptoraceae > Caldicellulosiruptor > Caldicellulosiruptor naganoensis. The sequence continues at coordinate 2,069,202 of NZ_CP113864.1, read as the reverse complement.
AAAAAGTGCCTTGCCTTCTAAAAATCAAGAGCTTTACAGAAAACTTATACAAAAAGAGATTCCTGTAATTTTCATCAACACTATTTTACAAGAGATAGCACAAAACTACATAATAACCAAAGACAAGTCGGCAGTTTATAAGCTTACTCAGAGTCTTATAAAAAGTGGGTGCAAAAAGCTTCTTGGCATTTTCAAAGGCGACGATTTGCAGGGGATAAAAAGGTATAGTGGGTTTGAAAAAGCATGCAAGGAGGCACAAGCAGAGTTTAATGCAATCTTTTTTACAAGTGAGGAATACAATTTTGTTCATACCAGAGCAGCTGAAATCATCTCAAGAGAAAGATTTGATGCTGCTGTTTGTTACAATGACAAGATTGCTCTTCCTCTTTGTGTAAAGCTAAAAGAAATGGGATTTAGAATTCCTCAAGATATATCAGTTACAGGGTATGACAACTCACTCCTTTCTACACTGACAGAAATAAAGCTCACAACAGTTGAACACCCAAAAGAAAAGCTTGGCGAGATGGCAGCAAAAGCAGCACTATCTATGATAAGGAAGAGCAGAACTGGCGTCAAGGAAGAGGTTGAATGTGAGATAATCTTCAGAAATTCAACAAAAGGAGGATTTTAAAAATGCTTGAAAGCTTAAAAGAGCTTGTTTGCAAATACAATTTATATCTTCCAAAATATGGTCTTGTTACATGGACATCCGGAAATGTGTCAGCTCGCGACCCTGAGACAAATTTTGTTGTTATAAAGCCCTCAGGTGTGATGTACGATGATTTGACCCCTGATAAGATGGTAGCTGTTGACATGGACGGAAATGTTGTTGAAGGAAATTTAAAACCATCTACAGACACCCTCATGCATCTTTATGTATACAAGCACATGCCACATATAAATGCAGTGGTGCACACACATTCTAACTATGCAACGGCATTTGCAGCACTGGGCCAGCCAATAAAAGTATATTTGACAGCAATTGCCAATGAGTTTGGCTGTGAGATTCCACGCGGACCGTATGCTCAGATTGGTGGTGAAGACATAGGCAAGGTAATAGTTGAGTATATAGGAGAAAGCCCGGCAATTCTTCTTCAAAACCATGGAGTATTTACAATAGGAAGGACTGTTGATGAGGCAGTAAAAGCGGCTGTTATGGTAGAAGATGTTGCAAAACAGTATTTATTGCAAAGATGATGGGCGAGCCTATCGAGATTCCACCTGATGAGGTAAAAAGAGCTCATGAGAGGTACATGACAAAATATGGGCAAAAATAAAAAATTACTTTTCCCCCAGCACAAGAAAGGGTTGTTAATATAACATAAGGCTGCCGTTTTCAAGTGGCAGCCTTGCTTGTTTTTTTACAGTCCAAATATTTTGCTTACAACCTCTTTTAACTCTTCATCACTTATTGATGTATTTCTTCCATTTTCATATTGACTGTCTACCCACTCTTTGACCTTCTGAACCCTTGGGTCTTTTTTGTCAACCTGAATGTCAATACCGCTGTCTTTAAAATACCTGTTTATCCAGATTACAATTCCTGCAATGCCTGAGTATGCATCTATAATAACCTTTGGTGGTCTTCCCAAGATTTTACCTGTATCAAATATATTGTAGATTTCCTCATCCTTCATAAGCCCGTCTGCGTGAATTCCAGCCCGTGTTGCGTTAAAGTTGTCACCAACAAAGGGCGTCATTGGCGGAATTTCATAGCCTATTTCTCTTTTAAAATAGTCGGCAATCTCAGATATCACAGCAACATTCATACCGTCTGCAGACCCTCTTATCTGAATATATTCCATCACCATTGCCTCTAATGGAGTGTTGCCGGTTCGCTCACCTATTCCTAAAAGTGATGTGTTTACCATTGAAGCACCATAAAGCCATGCCATTGTAGAGTTTATCACAGCCTTGTAAAAATCATTGTGCCCATGCCATTCAAGCCACTCAGATGGCACTTCACCATAGTTGACAATACCATAGATTATTTGAGGAACGCTTCTTGGAAGAGCCACCCCCGGTATTGGTGAGCCAAGTCCTAAGGTATCACAGGCTCTGATTTTTACAGGCATATTTGCCTCTTTCGAAAGCTTCATAAGCTCATTTATAAACGGCAGGACAAACCCGTAAAAGTCTGCGCGTGTAATGTCTTCAAAATGGCACCTTGGAATAATTCCTGCCTCTAAAGCTGCCGACACAATCTCTAAGTATTGCTTCATTGCCTGGCTTCGTGTCATCTTGAGCTTCTTAAAAATGTGATAGTCCGAGCATGAAACCAGAATTCCTGTTTCCTTGATACCAAGACTTTTTACAATCTCAAAATCCTCTTTTTTTGCGCGAATCCAAGCAGTTACCTTTGGGAAATCATAACCTTTTTCCAAACATTTTAAAACTGCTTCCTTGTCCTGCTTTGAGTACACAAAAAATTCTGTGTGAAGAATAATGCCACTTCCATTGTCAAGCTCATGCAAATAGTCATAAATTCTACAGATTTGTTCAACAGTGTAAGGTGAGCGTGATTGCTGGCCGTCTCTGAAAGTTGTGTCGGTAATATAAAGTTTTTCTGGGACGTTCATGGGCACAATCCTGTGGTTGAAAACAAGCCTTGGTACTTCATTATAAGGATAGATGTTCCTAAAAAGATTTGGTTCATCAACGTCTCTGAACTGATACTCAATCTCAAGAATGTGAGTCTTTGGATTAAATTTGACATTCATAAAAACAAACCTCCCTTTCAAAGCTTCGGGGGTTAGCTGACGGGTTCGGGCAGAAAGGGATATTTGCCCTACAAGGCAAGATGCCTTGATTCACCCCAAAAAAGTGGGTCCCCCCTATCCTGTGGATTTTGCCACAGGAATTCAGCTTTTTTGATTTTATTTTTTATTATGATTTTTATCATACCAGAAAAGCGGCAGTTTGGCAAGGAAGAATATTCTCTATACCTCGAATAGGTGTAAAGATATTTACCACAGCGAAAGAATGTGCGAAGATACTAAGGAGAAGGTTATAAAAAGAATTGAGGCTGCCTCCCTCCTGCTTGATATAATTAAGAAGTGTAACCTACCATTCAAAAGAAATATTCAAAAACTACCAGGATGGGAGGACAGCCTGCTATGAATATTATACCATATCACGAAATAAGAAAAATATCTCCCGAAAAAGCAAGAGAATTAGTTCGAAAAGTATTTGAGGCAAATAACAAAAACGTATAAAAAACTGCTAAAATATTAGGTGTATCAAGAGCTACTATAAGAAGAGCAATATATGGTCCCCTTGAGGATAAATCAAGAAAACCTAAAACTTGCCCTAAAAAACTTTCTTCTGAACTTGAAAAGCCTATTTCCCAAGAGGCTAAAAGAACAGGATTCAAGAATACAGACGTCTTTCCCTTTATTTGTTCAGAAAATACGGTGTTAAAATAAGTGAAAACACGATAAAATCAATTCTCAAAAGAAATGCTGCTACCTGGGAAAAACAAGGAAGACAAAAAAGGGAGAAAGAAGTTTGTATGATTACGAAGCTCTTATTCCCTTTTCTGAATTCCAGCTTGATACAAAATATCTTTTAGACAAAGATAGTCTTCCCAAAGAAGTATATGAGCACATTAAAAAATACAATCTACCATGTTATGAATGGAACATTATAGATGTTGCAACAAGGACAAGATTTACAGCTTATTCATACGAGCTTTCATCTACTTTTGGTTTTATGTTTGTCCTATTGGTAGCTTTATGGCTTAGGACACATAATGTGAGAAACCAAATAAGGATAAGATTAGACAATGGAGCAGAGTTTTGTGGTGGGAGCGAAAAAAAGCTTAAGGAGTGGAATGAGATGTTGTCATTTTTAAGAGTAGAGCTAAATCCTATTCCACCAAAAGCAAAACACTTGATGGGTATAATTGAAAATTCACATAGAGCGGATGATGAGTATTTTTTGATGATTCATGCTGAAAGATGCAAAACAAAAGATGAATTTATTCAAAGAGCCCAAAGATGGCAGGATACATGGAATTTCTTCAGACCTCATAATGGCAAAGGGATGAATGGGAGGACACCATTTGAAAAGTTCAGGGACTTCAAAACTTTGGTCTCCTCCCATGTCTTTCAGTTTCCTACGTTACTTCTTGAGGATATTCTGAAGAAGGTAGGTACTTTCTATTCTCTGTTCTGTAATAAATTAGGTGGTAAATATGTCTTCACCACGTGCCGAATATTCTCTATACCTTCACAAGCTCATACTCTAAACTTCCAAGCCCAATCTCTTGAGCATGCTTTAGTGCAACTCTCCAGTCTGTGTCAGGATGAACGCTCTTAAACCTGTCAATCTTGCCATCAACTTCAATGTGTTTTGCCTTTTCAAACACAGACCCAGCTGGTGTGAATGCAGAGCTATTTACAAGGTCAACACATGCCTTGTCAAGCGCAACAGGGTCAAATGATGCTGCAATACCAATGTCTGGTGCAATAGGAATATCATTGTGTGACCAGCAGTCACAGTCAGGTGATATGTTCATTATAAAGTTTACATGAAAATGAGGCTTATCTTTGAGCACTGCATACGCATACTCAGCAATCTTTTCGCTTGCGATTGATGCTGCCTCATCCCACTTGACTGTTGCCGCTTCAAACTGGCACACTGCAACGCACTGGCCACATCCAACACACTTTTCATAGCTAATTACCGCTTTTTTCTTCTCATTCAAAGTTATAGCAAGCTGAGCACAGCTTTTGACGCACATTCCACAGCCAACACATTTTGATGTCTTTATAACCGGCTTTGAAGATGAGTGCATAAAAAGCTTTCCACCGCGGGAGCCAGAACCCATCCCGATATTTTTGATAGCGCCACCAAACCCTGTCATCTCATGACCTTTAAAGTGGTTCATTGAGATTATAATATCAGCGTCTGCAATGGCAGATCCAATCTTTGCTTTTTGTGTGTGTTTGAGGTTTACCTCAATCTCTCTGTACTCTGTTCCTTTGAGTCCATCAGCAATGATAACGTGACAGCCAAGCACAAGCGGGTTAAACCCATTTTCATACGCAGCTTCTAAGTGATCCAAAGCGTTGCTCCTTCTTCCTGTGTAAAGTGTGTTTGCATCTGTCACAAACGGTTTTCCACCGAGGCTTTTGATGAGTTTCACAATCCTTGCGACATAGTTTGGTCTTATATACGCAAGGTTTCCTGGTTCTCCAAAGTGGACCTTGATAGCAACAAACTTGTTTTTGAAATCGATTGTTTCGATCCCTGCCTTTTTCACAAGATTTTCAAGCTTGTCAAGCATATTATACCCCGGTTTGGTTTTAAAGTCTGTGAAATACACCTTTGATGCAGCCATGTTCTCTCTCCATCCCCTTTCAAAAACTTTCTGTGAGAAAAATTATAATCCTTTTTTTGATTTTTGAATAGCTCATTTTTACACAAAACTACAAATATTTTAAAACTTTTGGTATCAAGCTTCTTGCATTAATAATACAATAGCTGAAATGAAGTTTACAAGAGTGCACTTTTTTGATATAAAGTATTATATATGATACTCTTAGAGTGGGGTAAAAATGGTATTGATTATTGACAACTTTGACTCGTTTACATATAATCTATACAATTATTTTCTAAGATTAGGTGAAAAAACAATTGTAAAAAACAGAGATGAGATTGACATTGGATATATCTATAGCTTAAACCCTACATATATAGTTTTGTCTCCCGGACCGGGAAGACCTGACGATGACAGAATTCTATTTGAAATAATAGATAACTTTAAAGAAAGCAAAAAGATTCTTGGGGTGTGTTTGGGTCATCAGGCAATAGGGATGTACTTTGGTGCAAGGCTTACAAAGGCAAAAAGACCTATGCATGGGATTGTAGATACAATAGATCACGATGGAAAAGGAATTTTTAAAGGATTGAAAAATCCTTTAAATGTCACAAGATATCATTCGCTTATATTGGAAAGAAATAGCATAGACAATACAGATCTTGTAATCACTGCAAAGACAAAAGACGGTGAGGTTATGGGTATAAGGCATAAGTTTTACAAAATTGAAGGTGTTCAGTTTCATCCAGAGTCAATTGCAACTAAACAGGGTCTTTTGATGATAAAAAACTTTTTAAGAGGGTGAAAATTTGTTAAAGATACAAGTTATAAGTGATTTTGGTAAGCCATTTTGTGTATTTTTTAATTTAAAAGAGGATTTTTCTGTTCTTCTTGAGAGCAATCTCTATAACAAAAGCTATGGAAGATATTCGTTTTTATTTTTAAGACCAAAAGAGGTTTTTATATGCCAAGACCATGATGATAGCTTTGAATATTTAGAAAAGCTTTCAAAAGAAGTTTCAAAGAGAAGAAATGATTCAGATTTTATTTTCAATGGCGGGTTTGCAGGGTATTTTTCATACAACTTTGGTGTTGACTTATATAAAGTTGAAAGAAAAAGAGACTTTTCTTGTGTGTATAAAGCCTTTTTTGGATATTATGAGGATTTTATAGTCTTTGACCATCTTAGCAAAGAGATTTATATTAACCTTTCTTCGAAAAAAGACTTAGAAAAAGTAAAAGAGATTATCTGGGCACAAAAAGATTGTACGCAGTATAAAGATTTTGCAAAGCCGGTTGTCTTGTCTGTTTTGCCAAATTTTGAAAAAGAAGAGTATAAAAAGTGTGTAAAGAGGATTAAAGAATATATTTATGAAGGCGATGTGTATCAGGTTAACCTTTCACAGCGTTTTGTGTTCAAAGGAAAGTTTGACCCTGATTATTTATACTTTTGTTTGCGAAACAGAAACTTTGGTGCATACCATGCATACATAAAACTGCCAAATGCAAGCATAATTTCAACATCTCCTGAGCTTTTTTTGAGAAAAAGAGGCTCTGAGATTATAACAAAGCCTATTAAAGGTACAATCAGGCGAGGGAAAAGTGCAGATGAAGACAAGGTTTTAAAAGAAAAACTTTTTAATGATACAAAATGCCGATCAGAGCTTTTGATGATTGTAGATCTTGAAAGAAACGATTTTGCAAAAGTCTGCAAACCCTGGTCAATTGAGGTGCCAAAACTTTTGGAGGTAGAAAGCTACTCAAGTGTATTTCACTTAGTTTCAACAATAAAAGGTGAAATAAACTCTGGGGTCACGCTTTCTGACATAATTAAAGCTACATTTCCGGGTGGGTCTATCACAGGTGCACCAAAATTAAATGCGATAAAGATAATTGAAGAGCTTGAAAAAGATCCAAGAGGAGTTTACACTGGTTCTATTGGTTATATAGCAAATAATTTCAATATGGATTTTAACATTGCAATAAGAACTCTGGTTTTAGAAGGCGAAAGTAGCTATTTTAATGTCGGTGGCGGAATTGTGTGGGATTCTGATGAGGAAGAGGAGTACAAAGAGACCTTGTACAAGGGAAAACCATTTTTTGAGATATTAGGCTGCAGAGAGTTTATAGAAAATATTTGAAATGGGGGAAGTTTAAATTTGCTTTTTTCAGATAGTTTTGATACCTTTAAGTTTGGACTTTTGCCATTTGAAACAATATATTATCAAGAGGGCATACCTTACTTTTTATATGATCATTTTATGAGACTTAAAAGAGCTTTTTGGATTTTAAATCTGCCTTGCAAAATTAGGTATGAAGACTTTGAAAAAAAGGTGCTTGATTTTATCCTGTCATCTTCTAAAAGATTTGGTGCGATTAGGGTAACATATTACAAAAACACCTTGATGATTGAAGAAAAAGGGATAAGATATACAAATGAATTATTTACCCAGGGCTTGAGTCTGATAGTTGCAAGGTCAAGAAAAGATTCAAAGAATATTTTGAACTATATCAAAACATATAACATGGGTATAAATTTTATAGAAGAAATTTGGGCAAAAAAGAAGGGATTTGACAGCTGCTTATTTTTAAACCAGCAAGGTTTTATCTGCGAAGCTGCGTTTGCCAATATATTCTTCAGAAAAGGTTTTACCTTATATACCCCTCACTTGTCATGCGGGCTTTTGCCCGGAATTATGAGAAAAAAGGTGTGTTTATTAGCAGAGAAGTTAAGTTATGAAGTAAAAAAAGAGTTTTTGACTTTAGAAGACATTGCAAAAATGGATGAGTGCTTTATAACAAGTAGCATTGCAGGAATTTTTCCTGTAAAGAGGATTGATAATATTGAATTTTATGGCAGAGAATTTGCAGAGACTATTTCAAAGGAAGAATATTTCAGAAGACCGTGGAATGAGATATAAAAAAAGTTACCCAAATTTTGCATGCACATCTTTTTCCTTGTTTTTAAGTGAGCACTTGATGGCGATTGACAAAGGAAAGTTTCTTCTTTATCAGACAAAAAAAGGGAGGATGTATGAATAAATTGTGAAATGTGTGTGAATAGAAGTTAAGAAAATGTGAAAATCACTTTTCAAGAATTTTTCGAATTGTATCTAAAAGAAGTGGTTTTACCTTTTCAATTGGTGCAGGCTCTTCTTTTACAATACTTGAATATGTGATTGAACTGACAAGCTCTAAAATCATGAACACAACCATCTCAAACTCTTCTTCTGAATACTTTGTTTGAATATTTTTAAGCAGAGTCTCTTTTGCAAGCTTTATCTCAGAGAATTCTTCATTGTCAGTTATCTTTCTGAAAAATACCCATGAAAAATCCTTTTTCAAAAATCTGAATAAAAATCTATTTTTGCTCAAGTAGTCAATTATAAATTCCAAGAAATACAAGAATTTGTCTACAGGTGATGAAAATTCTTTATTTTCAATTTCTACTAAGGCTTTTTTTACAATCTCAGCGCTTTTTCTGAGTATTAACTTTTCAAGGATATCTTCTTTATCTTTAAAGTAAAGATAAAAAGTACCTTTTGCAACCCCTGCTTTTTTAACAATTTCATCTATTGCTGTATTTGTGATTCCTTTTTCAATAAATAAATTATATGCTGCCTCAAGAAGTCTGTTTTCTTTTATCAATTTTTTTTGTTCTCTTCTTCTACCTTCTTTTCTTAGAAGCATTGAGTACCCCTTTCTTTAATGAGTTTTAATATTTGCCTAATCACCATTATACCTTAATTAATTGTGTATGTAAAATCTCAACTTTTAGAAATTTCTTCTTGTGCACAATCTGAAAATGGAAAAATTAAACCATGAAAATTTTCATGAAGCTTTTCTAATTGATCTACAATACCTACCTATGGTATATATTATGCCCGAAGATGGCCACTTACAAAAGATAAGAGCAAGGGGGTATAGACAGCATGGAAGTTTTGCAGAAGAATTTGGGAAAAGGCTACCACAAGAAAACAACAAAAGTGCCCAGTTACAAGACGTTTGTTGCTCTTATTCTGCCCACAGTTATTATAACAGGCTTATTTTATCCTCTAATTGGCCTTTTTGCATTTGTGTGTATGGCAGGGGCAGTAATTTTGAGTTTCTATAAAGGAAGATATTGGTGTTATAAATTCTGTCCAAGAGGTGCTTTTTTGGATGAATTTATTTCAAAGCTCAGCTTCCAAAGGTCAGTTCCTCAAATTTTAAAATCAGTTTTTTCAAAGGCATTTTGGGTTGTATTTTTCATACTTATGATGGCTATGAATTTAATAAGAAGTGGTGGAGATATATATAAGTTTGGCAAGGGTATAGTTTTGCTTTTGTGGCTTACAACTTTATTGGCAATAATTGGCGGAATTTTATCCAAACCAAGGACGTGGTGTATTGTCTGCCCAATGGGGACAATAAGTGGGCTTGTTGGAAAAAATAAAAAGTCTTTGAAGATAGATGTAAACAGATGTGTCGAGTGCAAGCTCTGCAGCAAGAATTGTCCAATGGAAATAGAGGTTTGTTCTTTGAAGGAAAGCGAAAAAGTAAAGAGTATAAACTGTATAAGATGTGAAACTTGTGCTAATGTATGTCCAAAAAACGCCATTACAAGCTCAGAAATAAAAGCAGCATTTTAAAGAGCTGCATTTTGTTTTTTTACTTTTCTCTTACTTTTATTTCCTTAATTTCAATTATAATTCTTTTCGTTCTGCATTGACTTAAAAATGGTGTTGGAATATAATATATTGTGTTCAGGAAATGTTTTAGACACAATATATAGTGGTATAAAATCTTTAAGGCTGTTTAGAATGAGTATTTTAAAGATCGGCATGTGAAAGGGGTAAAAAAAATGATAACAAAAGTTATGAAGAGAGATGGAACAATTGTTGACTTTGACAGAAAGAAAATTGAAAATGCAATATTTAAGGCTGCAAAGGCTGTTGGTGGCTCTGACTATTCAATTGCTGAAAAGCTTACCGACCAGGTAATAGAGCTTTTGGAAAAGAAGTTTGGATACTCAATTCCTCATGTTGAAGAGATTCAGGACATAGTAGAAAAGGTTTTGATAGAAAACGGTCATGCAAAGACAGCAAAAGCATACATTCTTTACAGAAAACAACATCAGGATATGAGAGAGTTCAAAAACCTGTTTTTGGACATTGAGAATACAGTTGACCAATATATTGGGAAGACGGACTGGAGAGTAAATGAGAACAGCAACATGAGCTATTCACTGCAGGGCTTGAATAACCATATCTCAACAGCAGTTATATCTAAGTACTGGTTGAACAAGATATATCCAAAGGAAGTTGCAGAAGCCCATATTAATGGAGATCTTCACATTCATGATTTAGGAGTATTGGGTGTTTATTGCTGCGGATGGGATTTGAGAGATCTTCTTTTAAACGGCTTTACAGGTGTTGAAGGCAAAGTTGCATCAAAACCAGCAAAGCATTTTAGAAGTGCTCTTGGTCAGGTTGTAAACTTCTTTTATACTCTACAGGGTGAGGCTGCAGGTGCACAGGCTTTTTCTAACTTTGACACATACCTTGCACCCTTTATATACTACGACAAACTCACATATTCAGATGTAAAACAGGCTCTTCAGGAATTTGTATTTAACACAAACGTGCCAACAAGGGTGGGTTTCCAGAGCCCGTTTACAAATATAACCTTAGACTTGGTACCTCCTTCTACATTAAAAGATGAGCCTGTTATCATTGGTGGCAAAATAATGGATAGAACCTACAAAGAGTTTCAGCGCGAGATGGATATGTTCAACATGGCATTTGCCGAGGTTATGATGGAAGGAGACGCAAAAGGCAGGATTTTCTCATTCCCAATCCCAACATACAACATAACAAAGGATTTTGACTGGGACAGTCCAGTGGTTGACAAAATTATGGAGATGACAGCAAAGTATGGTCTTCCTTACTTCAGCAACTTTGTAAACTCTGATATGAAACCTGAAGATGCAAGGTCAATGTGCTGCAGACTTAGACTTGACAATCGTGAGCTCAGAAAACGTGGCGGGGGACTTTTTGGCGCAAATCCGCTGACTGGTTCAATTGGTGTTGTTACAATTAACCTGCCAAGAATAGGATACCTGTCAAAGTCCGAAGATGAATACTTTGAAAGACTTGCAAGACTTATGGACATTGCAAAGACAAGCCTTGAAATAAAAAGAGAGGTATTAGAAGATCTTACCAAGAAAGGTTTATATCCGTATTCAAGATTTTATCTCCGAGACATATACGCACGATTTGGGGAATATTGGAAGAATCACTTCAATACAATTGGAATTGTAGGAATGCATGAAAGCCTGCTCAACTTTATGGGTGTTGGAATTGATACAAAAGAGGGAAGAGAGTTTGCTATAAAAGTGCTTGACTTTATGAGAGAAAGAATAAGAAAGTACCAAGAAGAGACAGGTATTCTTTACAATCTTGAGGCAACACCTGCAGAAGGAACATCATACAGGCTTGCAAGAAAAGACAAGCAGATGTTCCCGGACATAATTACATCAGGCAAGGACGAGCCATTTTACACAAACTCAACCCAGCTTCCTGTTGATTACACAGATGACATATTCACAGCTTTGGACCATCAAGAAGAGCTTCAGATTCGCTACACAGGCGGAACTGTTTTGCACGGGTTTGTTGGTGAAAAGATTGATGATATTCAAGTTTGCAAAGAGATAGTCAAAAAGATTGCATACAACTATAGAATTCCATACTACACAATAACACCGACATTCTCTGTATGCCCAGACCATGGATATGTTGCAGGTGAGCACTTTAGCTGTCCGACATGCGGCAAAGAGTGTGAGGTTTACTCAAGAGTTGTTGGCTACTACAGACCCGTTCAGTGCTGGAACAAGGGTAAGCAAGAGGAGTTTAAGTTCAGAAAAGAGTATAAGATTGCGGTGAGAAGGTAAAGATGAAAACTTTACTTTAAAAACAAAGAGAGCTAATCAGATGTGTTTTTTCACACACTGATTAGCTCTTTTTGTTAAATATTGACTTGTAGATTAATTTATCTGCTATCAATACCAGATAAAACAACAAACCACTAATTGGGATACCAAAAAGATAGAAGAAGTTTTTTGTTTCAATTATTTTTAAAATGAAAATAATTACTGCTGTGCAACAGGAGATTAATAATGCTATTTTAGTTAGGTTCCATGGTCTTGTAAAGTCAGGTTTTGTTTGGACTCCAAATTGTTTCCATATATCTTCAAATCCATACCTTCCTATAAGCAATGCTAATTCGGGTAAAAACAAATAGACAATTATAACACTTAACATCAATAGCAGACCGCCAAATGATTTGTTAATAATGGAAAGAATAGTACCCCCAATAAAGCCAATAAAGGCAGGGACTAAAACGAAATATTTAAAAAAGACCTCAAATATTTTACCTATTAACTTCATAGCTTCTCCTCTATTATGTTGCAAATTTTTTTTTCATAATATCAAAAAAAACAATTCTTGTAGCTAACAAAAAATATTTAATTTTTATGCAAACTTATTATGCAAAATATCTAAAAATAGAGACTAAAAAGTATATTTTACTTAATCTCCTTTTGTTGATATAATAAAATCAAAATCTTAAGATTTAGAAAGGAGAGAGAAGGTGTATTACATAGGAATTGACTTAGGGGGAACAAATATTGCGGCTGGGATTGTTGACGAGGAAGGGAAAATTATAAAAAAAGGTTCTGTTCCAACAGGTGCACACAGACATTATACAGAGATTATGAAGGATATGGCTGAGCTTTCTTTAAATCTTGTAAAGGAATGTGGTCTTACACTTGATGATATTCATTCTGTTGGTATTGGAAGTCCGGGCACACCTGACAATGAAAAAGGCATGATTCTTTACAGCAACAACATTGCTTTTTTAAACGTTCCTATGAGAGAAGAGATACAAAAATATATTCCAAAGCCTGTTAACATAGAAAACGATGCAAACTGTGCAGCATATGGTGAATATATAGCAGGTGGCGCAAAAGGCACAAGGATTTCTGTTACAATCACATTGGGAACTGGCATTGGCGGGGGAATTATAATCGATGGGAAAATATACACCGGGGCACATCATGCAGGTGCTGAGCTTGGGCACATGGTGATTTGTGTTGACGGTGAGCAGTGCACATGTGGCCGAAAAGGGTGCTGGGAGGCGTATGCATCAGCAACTGCCTTAATTCGCATGACAAGAGAGGCTGCTGCAAGAAACATAAACAGTACTATCATGAAACTTGTAAATGGCGATATTTCAAAGATTGATGCAAAAACAGCTTTTGATGCAAAGCGAATGGGAGACAGCACTGGTGCAGCAATTGTTGATAAGTATGTAAAATATTTAGCAGAAGGGCTTGTGAATGTTTGCAATATATTTGAACCAGAGGTAATTTGCATTGGCGGGGGAGTTAGCAAAGAAGGGGAATACCTGCTTGGACCGGTAAGAGAATATGTTTACGAAAAATTCTATTGCAAACAAATAACACCTCCTAAAATAATTCCAGCTGTCTTAGGAAATGATGCGGGTATAATTGGTGCTGCGCTTTTGGCAAAGCAGATTTAAAGAACTTATAAAAGAAGGTGAGTTTTTGATGTTAATTGAAAAAGGCTCAAAACTTCTTTTTATTGGTGATTCTATCACAGACTGTGGAAGGGCAAGACCAGTTGGCGAAGGTTTGCATTGGAACAATTTGGGCAGTGGGTATGTTTCTCTTGTTTCAGCTCAGCTTCTTGCAAAGTATCCAGAAAGCAGAATAAGAGTTATCAATATGGGTGTTGGAGGAGATACAGTAAGGCATCTCAAAGCGCGCTGGCAGACAGATGTTTTAGATTTAAAGCCTGACTGGCTTTCTATCATGATAGGTATAAATGATGTTTGGAGACAGTTTGACAATCCACTTATTCCTGAGTGCCATGTGTATTTGGATGAGTACAAGTCTACCTTGGATGAGCTTATAAATCTTACAAAGCCAGACTTAAAAGGACTTGTTCTGATGTCGCCATTTATAATTGATGATAACAAAAATGATGCTATGAGGAAAAAGATGGATGAGTACAGATTTGCAATGAAAGAAATAGCTCAAAAACATAACGCTATTTTTGTAGATGTGCAAGAGGAGTTTGACAGGTTCTTAAAACATTATCATTCATATGCACTTGCGCTTGACAGAATCCATCCAAATTTAACAGGCCATATGATTATAGCCAACGCGTTTTTGAGAGCAATAGAATTTTAAACTAAAAAGGCAGGCTTTTTGGATTTCACTCTGATTTTCAGCCTGCCTTTTATAATTTAATTTTCTTTTTATCAATTTTGTGGGCCTGGGTGATAATCTAAATTTTCTGAAGTTATCTTCCACTCGCCATTTTCTTTTGCTAAATTGTAATAATAGCGAATAACAGCATCTCTATTAATTAAAAAAGTTTTTTTGGGTAATTTTTTAATTTGTTCTTCTATTTCTTTCTTTTTCTTAATAATATCCTCTTCTTTACCAGATGTTGTTTTATAAATATCAATATTGTTTATTTTATTCAACTCTGCAGGAGGAATTTTAGACTCATCTAAACCTGATAACACGGCTTTGTTTTCTTCATATACATCAACTACAACCATTGCAGTGTCTCCATTAATTTTTATTTCTAAAAATTTTATATCATTTATTTTATCTTCTGCTGTTCTAATACTTGATGAGGGATATGCTTCAGCAAGCACAGCGTTTCGGTAAACTTCTAATCTGTTTGCAAGCCATCCAGATTTGCTGCTAAAATATTTTTTGCATTCATCAGTAACTTCCTTAATCTTTTTTCTTGACTTTGTCAGTTAAGAGGTGTTTTTGAGCTAACAAAAAATAACAAAGTCTTAATTTATGCGGGTTTCAAGAAGAGAAAAATAAAAAATTTTAAAAAATGTAGGGACAAATTTTAGCTTAATATATACTGAATTTGCTTGACTTTTTAAATATTTTGTGGTACAATATAACAAACTATCTTCAAGGAGTTGCCATATGTTTGTCAAAATTACTAATGCTGGCGGTTATCAGTATGTTAGGTTAGTCGAAAATTACCGTGAAAATGGTAAAGTAAAGCAAAGAGTACTATTTAACTTTGGTAGACTTGATATTCTCAAAGATGACCCCGCTTTTAAAAACATTGTAAAAAAACTATCTGATATTGTCGCTGAAACAACTACTGAGAATGCAAAAGCTGTTACTATTGAATCTGAAGAAGATATTTCGGATGCAGTTGTAAAAAACTGGGGATACATTGTATACAGAAAGTTATGGCAGGAGCTTGAAATTGATAAGTTTTTAAAAGGGAAAGCAGCAAAAGAGAGAAAGATAAAATTTGATGTAGACAAAGTAAGTTTTTTAATGACCATACAGAGATTGATAGAGCCAATGAGCAAACTAAGAACTTATCATCAGAGAAGCAAATATTTTGGATTTGAAGAGGATATAGATTTGAATCAATTGTACAGGTGTTTAGATTTTCTTGACAGTGTAAAAGAAGATTTAGAGACATACCTGTATCAGAGAAATAAAGACTTATTTAAGATGGTAGTTGATGTAGTGTTTTATGATGTGACGACAATATACTTTGAGAGTTGTAGAGCGGATGAACTTAAAAATTTTGGGTTTAGCAAAGACAACAAGGTAAATGAAGTGCAAGTTGTATTAGGGCTTTTGGTGGACAAAGAAGGCAGACCGATAGGGTATGAACTTTTTCCTGGTAATACGATAGATAGCAAGACGATGGTAAAGATACTGAGGAAGCTGAAGGAAAAATTTAGTATAGATAAGATAATAATAGTAGCAGACAAAGGGCTTAACAGCAGAATAAATTTAAAGATGATAAAAGAAGCTGGGTACGACTATATAGTAGCAAGCAGATTAAAGAATGCAAGTAAAGAAATTTTAGATGAAGTTTTTAATGAAGAAGGATATAAAAGACTTGATGGCAAAAGATGTTTGAATGCTGAAGAAATTTATGGTGATGAATTCAAATATAAGGTATTGGAAAGAACAAATATTGTCAAGGATGAAGAGGGTAAAGAGTTCAAAATAGAAGAGAATTTGATAATAACGTATTCAAGCAAGAGAGCCAAGAAAGACAAAGAAGACAGAGAGAGATTGGTAAGAAAAGCCAAAGAGCTTTTAGAGAACAAAGGAAGCATAACAGCCTTAGAAAAGAAAGGTGCAAGGAAATATTTGAAGAAGAAATCAAAATCAGAAGAATATGTATTGGATGAGGAAGCGATAAAACGAGATGAGAAATTTGACGGTTATTATGCAATTCAAACGAGCAAAAAGGATATGGATGTAGAAGAGGTTTTAGGAGCATATCACGATTTATGGAAGATAGAACAGTCATTCAGAGTAATGAAAAGCTGTTTAGAAGTGCGACCGATATATCACTTTACAGAAAGCAGAATAAAAGGACATTTTGTGATATGTTTTTTGGCATTTTTACTGCAAAGGACATTGGAATATATTTTGAGGAGAAAAGGTAAAGGAATAAGTAGTGAAAGGATAATGGAAGCAATATATTCAATGAACTTTTTTGAAATAGAGATAAAAGGGAAGAAATATTTGATAAAGCAAAAAATTGAGGGAGAAGCTGGAGATATACTGAATGTAATGAAGATAAAGGGTCCAAAAAACTTCATGACATATGAGGAAGGCTTAGAATTTATTGGTATTAGCAAATGATGTAGTGACAAAATTGAGGTCCATATTTTGTCAATCCCAGTCCTCCCAAGCTTTTTGAGCTTCAAACTGACAAAGTCAAGAGATTTGCTGCTAAAATATTTTTTGCATTCATCAGTAACTTCCTTAATCTTTTTTTCTATTACCTCAGCAGGAATTTTTATTTCTGGTGACTTTGTATATTCAGAAGGAAAAACAAGTTTTTCCCAAATCTTCAAAGCACCTATTACTGTTTTCTTTATTTCTTGTTCATTGGTTATATCTTGATTACTTTTGACCCCGATGCTTATTAATATTGCGCCAAACAAAACTAAAATAGAGATAATTGAAACCAAAACTTTCTTTTTATACATTTTTATCCCTCCATTTCATTTTCTTATTTTGGACGAATTGCTGTTATTGTTGTTGAGGATGCTCTGTCATTATATGGTTTTAAATGCCAAATTGCATGATACGTGTCGGTTGTGTGTTGATTTTGAAGATCACCGATAATGTCCGGTCTATAAGCATCACGACCATAATCAACAACGATTGCTGCATGATCGTATGTTCCGTCAGAGTTCCAATCATAGAACAAAATATCACCTCGAGTTATATTATAATTGATATCGCTTTGTTGACTTGGTCCCCATTTGCCTAAAACTGTTCCTCTCGACGGATTTGATAAATATTTATAAAGATCATTGGCAACACTCCAAGCTGTCCCCCAGTTCCACCACCAAAGAACTTTCTCACAGTACCAACCATTTTGTTTGTCAAATGGAAGATTTCCGCCTTCATGCATTGCTTGGGACACAAAATTTGTGCAATCTGCTGAAAAACTTGGGTAATTAGGGTTTCTGTCTAATGCCCATGCATTTGCGTATGAAACTGCACCTTCTGAATTATAAACTGCTTCAGCTTTTATAGAGTAAAAACAGTTTACAATGAAAATACCAAACCTATCCCTCCCGTTATTAGTTTGATTATTTAACATGCCTTATTAAATATTAAATTAACCTTTTTTAATATATTGAAGTATTAATGGAATAATATCACCTCTTTGACAACTAATTTATTTTCATAATATCAAAAAAAAAAAAAAAAAAAATATAAATTTTTTACAAAATTCGAAATTAAATTTTATTGATTTTTACCCTTTTTATGGTTGGTTTTTAAAATAGTATATAGTTATGCACATCAATATTGCAAAGACAGATATAATCTATTGATTTGATTCTGCTGCCGTTATCTTACGTAACTTCAGCCTTCGATAACAGGTATGTTATACCATTTGTATATATCAGAACAATTAGAGAAACTAAAATAAGACCTAATCCGGGATTTCAACCCTTTTTATATGCCAAATTTCATCGGCATACTTTTGAATGGTATTGTCACTTGAAAAAATTCCAGATGCTCCTATGTTGATTATCATCATTTTTCGCCAGCGTTTGGTGTCTCGGTAGAGCTTATCAATTTTCATTTGAGCTTCGTGGTAAGAATCAAAATCTTTCAGCACAAAGTATTCATCGTTATACGTTATCAAGTGATTATAAATATCCATAAACTCACCAGATGGCACGTCAAAAAAGTTTCCGATTAATTGGTCGATGAGCCTTCTGATTCTCAAATCTTTCTGGTAAAGCTGACTGCTACTGTACCCGCCATTTTTATAGTAGTCCAAGACCTCTTCTGCTAAAAGTCCAAATATCACGATATTCTCATCACCAACTGCTTCTTTTATTTCAACATTTGCACCGTCTAAAGTTCCAAGAGTAATTGCGCCGTTCATCATAAACTTCATGTTGCCAGTACCAGATGCTTCTTTTGAGGCTGTTGAGATTTGCTCTGAGACATCAGCTGCAGGGATAATCTTTTCTGCTAACGACACACAGTAGTTTTCTAAAAATACAACTTTTAACTTGTCTTTTACATCTGGGTCTTTGTTGACCTTTTCAGCGATGGAATTTATGAGTTTTATAATCTTTTTCGCAAGGATATAACCAGGTGCTGCTTTTGCTGCAAAGATGAAAGTTCGTGGATAAATATCTAAGTTTGGATTTTCTTTTAACATATTGTAAAGATGCAATATATGAAGAGCGTTTAAAAGCTGGCGTTTGTATGCGTGAAGTCTCTTTGCCTGAATATCAAAGATTGAACATGGGTCAACAACTATGTTGTACTTGTCTTTTATATACTTTGCAAGCTTTACCTTGTTGTTGAATTTAATGTTGCTACATAGCTCTTGGGTGAGTTTGTCATCTGCAAAGTCTTTGAACTTTAGCATAAGCATTGGCTCTTTTATCCACCTGTCTGTCTGAAGACACTCAGAGATAAGCCTTGCCAGGTCTGGATTTGCCTCAACCAGCCATCTTCTGTGTGTAATTCCATTTGTTTTGTTGTTAAATTTTTCTGGATATAAGGTGTAAAAACATTTCAATACTTCATTTTTCAAAATTTCAGTATGAAGCTTTGAAACGCCGTTTACTGACTTACTTCCAATAACAGCCAAGTGTGCCATGTTTATTTGACCATCTTGAATTATAGCGACATTACAAACTTTTTGCCAATCGCCGTTTGTTTTTTCAAGCATCTCGCTGCAAAATCTTCTGTTGATTTCTTCAATAATTGTATATATTCTTGGAAGAAGGGTCCTTACCATGTCAATTGGCCACTTTTCCAGAGCTTCAGCCATTATTGTATGATTTGTATATGCCACAGTGTTAGTAGTAATCTCCCATGCTTCTTCCCAGCCCAAACCTTCTTCGTCGATCAATATTCTCATAAGCTCTGGAATGACAAGTGCTGGGTGTGTGTCGTTAATTTGTATCATTACATAGTTTGGAAGTTCATAAATTGGTTTTCCACGTTTTTTGAACGACCTTATTATACTTTGAACACCGGCTGACACAAAAAAGTATTCCTGTTTGAGCCTCAAAATCCTGTTTTGCTCGTTTGTGTCATCTGGATACAAAACTTGGGTGATAGATTGGACCATATACCTGTATTCCACAGCTTTGATATAATCACCTCTTGAAAACGAAGCAAAGTCAAATACATTTTCAAACGGCTCAGCACTCCAGAGTCTTAAAGTATTTACAGTGTTGCAGCCATATCCAATTATAGGAATATCATAAGGTATTGCCCATACAGGCTCATAGTTTTCGTGGAAGGCCTTCAGTTTTCCATCAACAATGTCAAAACGCACTGTTCCGCCAAACTTTACAATGCAAGCTCTGTCACTTCTTTTTACCTCCCACACATACTCTTCTGAAAGCCAGTTGTCAGGTACTTCCACCTGATACCCGTTTTGAATCTTTTGCTCAAAAAGACCGTAGCGGTATCTGATGCCATTTCCATGACCGGGGAGACCCATTGAAGCCATTGAGTCTAAAAAACACGCAGCAAGTCTGCCAAGGCCTCCATTTCCAAGGCCCGGCTCTCTTTCTGCCTCCTCAATCTCTTCAAGTGAAAGTCCAAGTTCATTTAGTGCCTCTTTGCACACATCACGAATTCCCAAGTTGATTAGATTGTTCACAAGAAGCTTGCCGAGCAAAAACTCAATAGAGAAGTAGTAAACTTGTTTAACATCGTTTTGTTTGTAGTATTTATTTGTTTTTAGCCATCTTTCAAAAGAATATTCCTTTATAACCTCTCCAAGCGCAAGGTACTGCTGGTATGTTGTTGCTTCTTTTGGGTCTATGGCAAAAAGTGATATTATCTTTCGCTGAAAATCATTCTTTATCTTCTCTTTGAGCTCATCTTTGCTAAGTCCTGCAATTCCACCAATCATTTAAAACTTTTCCTCCTGTTTTTTTAAGATTTATTTTAGGAGCTGTTCATAAACTCTATTGTACTCTATTGCTGAGACATTCCACGAATTGTCTCTTGTCATTGCTTGATAGACAATAGACCTCCACTGTGCTTTATCTGAGTAAATAGACAGTGCGTACTTTATAATAGCAAAAAGCTCTGCTGGGTCATAGTTTGCAAATGAAAATCCCCAGCCTTCACATGTGAACTGATTGTATGGTTTTACAGTGTCTTTAAGTCCTCCTGTTTCGCGCACGATAGGAACACTACCATAACGCATTGCAATCAGCTGAGAAATTCCACACGGTTCTACTAAAGACGGCATGAGGTACATATCAGACCCAGCATAAATCTTTCGAGCAAGTTCTTCACTGTAGCATATGTTTGCAGACACTTCAGAGGGGTATGCTGAAGCATAGTGTTTGAACATCTGCTCATAGTGATAATCACCAGCTCCTAAGATAACAAGCTGAACAGGCAGTGTTAAAAGCCTTCTTAAAATTCTCTCAATAAGATCAATCCCCTTTTCCTTTGTCAGTCTTGAGACCATACCAATGAGTACAATTTCATCTGAAACGGGCAAGTTTAACATCTGCTGGAGTCTAAACTTGTTTTCCTTTTTACGCCTTTCAAACGTATTTGCATCATAATTTACAAAGATAAATTTGTCTGTTGCAGGGTTGTAAACTTCATAGTCAATTCCATTGACAATGCCTATTAATTTATCTCCAATTCCAGACAAAAGTCCATGTAATCCTTCGCCGTATGAAAGTGTTCTAATTTCATTAGCATATGTTTTACTAACTGTTACAACTTTGTCTGCAAAGATAATACCACCTTTTAAAAATGAGATTGCATCATAGAACTTGAGTTTGTTTTCGTCGAAGTATTCATCAGGCAAAGAAAGAAGGTCATACATGACCTCTTTTGGGAATACTCCTTGATATCTTAGATTGTGGATTGTAAGTACTGTTTTTATCTTTTGGTGCTTTGGAGAGTGACTGTAATGAGCTTTCAGTAAGACTGGTATTACACTTGTGTGCCAGTCATTTACATGGATTATGTCAACATCAAAGTCAAGATGATAGATAGCTTCACAAACTGCTCTTGAAAAGTAAGAGAATCTCTCACCATCGTCGTAGTACCCATAATAGCCAGGTCTTTTGAAGTAGTATTCATTGTCAATAAAATAGAAAGGTACTCCATCAAAATTGAGATATTCAATTCCACAGTATTGATTTCTCCATCCAACAGGAACAGTAAAGTGGCAAAGGTGTTTCATCTTTGTTGAATAATCAGAGGGGATATCACCATACTTTGGCATAATTACTCTCACATCAACACCAAGCTTTCTGAGGGCTTTTGGAAGAGAGTATGCAACGTCTGCAAGGCCACCTGTTTTTGCAAACGGAAATGCTTCTGATACAGCAAAAAGTACATTCATAGTCTTTTCACCTCTTTGAGAACACTTAAATAAACTTTACTTTGTTTTTCCATCACAAGAGGATTTTTGTTATGTCCAATCAAAGTTGCGTTTGAGTCGATCACAACATTTTTGTCAAGAATCACATTTTTCAAAACTGCCCCGCTTTTGATAATACACTTTGAAAATATTATACTATTTTCTACCACCGCATCTTTTTCAATTACAACCCCACGCGAAATTATACTGTTTTTTACTTTTCCTTTAATTAAACAGCCATTTGAAATAAAAGAGTTTTCAACCTCACATGTAGAAAAGTATCGAGTTGGTGGTGAGTCGTTGGATTTTGTGTAAATTGGCCTTTCTTTTGAAAACAGCTCTGACTGAATATCAACATTTAGCATATCCATTGATACCTTGAAGTATGAAGATATTGAATTTATACACCCAACGTATCCTTTGAACTCATAAGCATTTACATTCATATTTTGGACGTTTTTGTACACAAAATCCCTAAACAAACCACAATTGCCGTTTTCCAAACAGCTTAAAATACATTCGATTAAAAATTCCTTGCTAAGCAAGAATATGTCCAAGGAAATATTAACAAGTGTCCGCCTTCCAATGTTCTTTCCGACTCCTATGACCTTTGAGTCTTGGTCTAAAATCAGGGTTGGTGCATCTAAGAAAAGGTCATCTTCATTGCTTACTTTTTTGTAAACAACTGTAATATCGGCATTTGACTCTTCATGGTATTTTGCAACTTCTTTAAAATCAATATTACAAATCATGTGTGATAAAGTAAATATCACCATTTCTTTTTTGCTGCGAAATAAGAACTCCATATTGCTTTTCAAAAGCTTTATATCACTGATTGAAGATGGGTCATAAGAATAGTTAAAGATGTAAAGACCATCTACTTTTCTATTTAAATTCCATGGCTTGCCAGTACCTACATGGTCAATGAGTGACCTTGACTTAGTTGGAGCTAAAATTCCAACATTTGTGACACCTGCATTGACAAGGTTTGAGAGGACAAAATCAATCACTCTATATCTTCCAAAGATAGGAATTGATCCTAAAGGCCTTGTTGCTGTAAGGCTTTTTAATTTACTATCGTTTTCTGTAAGGCTCACAATGCCCAAGTAATTTGTAAGCATTTTAATTTCCCCCAAAATTTTATTCTAAAATTAAATTTGAGCTTTGGTTTTTATTCTCAGGAACAACAGCAATTTTACCGGGCTTTCCTCTCACAATGCATCCTTTTGAAACCTTTGCTCCAGAGCATATAATTGCATTTTCAACAACCGCACCATCTTCAATGTGGCTATTACTGAGAATTACAGAGTTTATGACCTTTGCATTTTTACCAACGTAGACATTGTAAGACAGAACCGAGTTGCAGACCTCGCCCCAGATACAACACCCCTCAACTATCATGGACTTTTTCACATTTGCACCTGGGGCTATGTACTGAGGAGGATAGGCAATTGATGAAGTATATACCTTAAACTCATCATTATAAAGGTCTAAGCTGCAGCTGGGAGCATCTATTGGACAGCTTTCATTCAAAAGGTCCATATTTGCCTCCCAGTATGACTCAACCGTTCCGACGTCTTTCCAGTATCCTCTGAAAGGATAAGCAAATAGTTTTTCACCACCTTTTAACATCTTGGGGATAATATTTTTACCAAAATCATGGTCAGAATTTTCATCTTTTGCATCTTCTTTTAAATATCTTTTGAGTCTTTCCCAGTTGAAAATATAAATACCCATAGATGCAAGGTTGTTCTTCGGATGTTTTGGCTTTTCTTCAAATTCGTAGATTCTATTATCTTCTTTGGTGTTCATGATACCAAACCTTGAGGCTTCTTGTATCGGCACCTCAATACACGCAATTGTCACATCAGCCTTTTTCTCTTTATGGAATTTGAGCATCTCTTGATAGTTCATGGTATAGATATGGTCGCCTGACAGTACTAAAAGATACTCTGGTGAAAAAAGCTCTACAAAGTTCATATTTTGATAAATAGCATCTGCAGTTCCTTTGTACCAGTTTCCACCACTGTCATTTGTGTGAGGTGGCAGGATGTAAACACCGCCTTTTGTGCGGTCCAAATCCCATGCAGTTCCAATTCCGATGTGACAGTGCAGTGTAAATGGCTGATACTGTGTCAAAACACCGACAACGTCAATTGATGAGTTTGTACAGTTGCTGAGAGTAAAGTCTATTATTCTGTACTTTCCCCCGAACTCCACCGCCGGTTTTGCATTTGCTTTAGTAAGTTCCTTTAACCTGCTTCCTTGACCACCTGCCAAAATCATTGCTATGATTTCACGTTTAAGGCCGTTCATCTTGCACATCACCTCTATTTGTATAACAATTTTATTCATCTGTAGGTTTTTCTTTTGTATCTTCAAAAAGTTCAACTGGTTTGAAGATTAGACATGAAAGAGATGGTAATCTAAATTCAATGCACTGGGGGTATCCGTGCCAAACTTCATCAATAGTTTTTAATTTTTCTGTGTTTACTATATTATTACCACCAAATTCAGCTTTATCACTGTTAAATACTTCCAAATATATACCCTTTTTTGGCACACCTATTTTATAACTCTCATATGAAGCAAGACCAAAGTTACAAATGACAACAAGGAAATCCTCAGGGTCTTTTGAAAACCTCAAGTATGATATGACACTTTGCTCCCAGTTGTGAACATCTATCCATTTAAAACCATCCATTTTATGGTCAAGCTCCCACAAAGCTTTATTCTCTAAGTAAAATCTATTTAAACTTTTGACATAATGCTGAAGCATTCTATGCATGGGATAGTCCAAAAGTAGCCAATCCAAAGATGCATAAAATCTCCATTCAATGAACTGACCAAACTCACTGCCCATGAAAAGTAGCTTTTTGCCCGGATGTGTGTACATATAGCCATAAAGAAGTCTTAAGTTTGCAAACTTTTGGTTATATTCTCCTGGCATTTTATCAAGTAACGATTTTTTCCCATGTACAACCTCGTCATGCGAAAATGGCAGGATGAAGTTTTCTGAAAAAGCATACATTATAGAAAATGTTAGGAGATTGTGATGATGTTTTCTTTCATCTGGGTAAAATTGCATGTATTTCAGCGTGTCATTCATCCATCCCATGTTCCATTTATAGTTAAATCCCAAGCCACCATCATAAGTAGGGTATGTAACAAGTGGAAAAGCAGTAGACTCTTCCGCAATCATCAGAATATTTGGATATTTTGAAAAGATTGCTTTGTTTAGTTTTTTAATAAACTCAATTCCTTCTATATTCTCATGTCCACCATACCTGTTTTTCTGATTGTTGTTCATGTAAATTATGTGCGAGACTGCATCAACTCTTATTCCATCAATATGGTACACATCGAACCAAAACATTGCACTTGAGATTAAAAAGCTTTGTACCTGCGGCTTTGAAAAGTCAAATGTAGCTGTGCCCCACGTATAGTTTTCTCTCAAAAGCTCATCTTCATATTCATACAAGAATGTCCCGTCAAACCTGTAAAGTCCATGCTCATCTTTGCAAAAGTGAGCAGGTACCCAATCGACAATAACCCCAATTCCATTTTGGTGCATAACGTCGACAAAGTACATAAAGTCTTCAGGGCAGCCAAAGCGTGAGGTTACAGAAAAGTATCCTGTTGGCTGGTATCCCCAAGACATGTCCAAAGGATGCTCCAAAACTGGCAAAAGCTCAATGTGTGTATAGTTCATTTCTTTAAGATATTCAACCAGCATGTGAGCAAGTTCACGGTAATTATAAAATTCACCAGCTTTTTCTACAGTGCCATCCTTTTTCATTTTCCATGAAGCAAGTTGAACCTCATAAATATTGATGGGTTTGTCATAAGGAGGGGTAGTTTTTCTTTTTTCCATCCAATCTTGGTCATGCCATTCATAGTCTGGGATGTTTTTGACAATTGATGCTGTGTTAGGTCTGACTTCTGAGTAGATTGCATAAGGGTCTGCTTTTAAGACTCTTTTTCCGTCAGCACCGATAATCTCGTATTTGTAAAGCTCACCTTCCAGAAGCCCTTCGACAAACAGCCACCAAAACCCGCTACCATGTATTCTCATCATCTTGTGATTTTCGCCACACCAATTATTAAAGTCACCTACAACAGATACACTTTTTGCATTTGGTGCCCAAACACAAAAGACAGTGCCAACTTTGCCTCTGTAATTTACAACCCTGCTTCCTAAGAATTTATAGCTTTCAAAATGCTCACCTGCTTCAAATCTTTTAATATCAGACAAATATATTGTAGATTTTACTTTTTTTATCATCAGTTTTACCTCCACTGATAGGAATTTGAGGAGTAAAATAAAATTTGCACAAAGCACAGAAGAAATTAAATACAAATTAGAATAGTAAGGTTGCTAAAAATTTTTACGCATAATTATATAAACCATACAAAACACAATTTGATTATAACATTACTGTAAAATTAAAGCAATGAGAAAATCTTTTCTCTAATTTGTTTATACCCATAAAACAGAACTTTAAATTTGATTTTGACTTGACTTATGTTGAGGACTATAATAGTTATAAAAATGTAACTATTAATTTTTTAACCCAAGCTTTGATAGTTACAATTTTTTCAATAACTTATAAGTTGATAACTATAAAATGTAAAAAATTTGTCAAAAAGAAAAAGTGTTTGAAATATGAAGAAAAGAATCTTGTATTTGATAATTACTCTTATCTTTTTCAGTTCTTAGGAGGTTGTTGGAAAGACTTTGGCAGGCATGGTGAATCCATATCAGTTGAACCTTATCAAATTCTTTTTTGGTGGGCTTATTCTTTTGCCAATTGCAATAAAAAATTTACAGGACAAAAAGATTAAGCTTTCTAAAAGAGACATATTTTTTCTTGCTTTAATCGGTATAGTTAATGTAGTAATCAGGATGTCATGTTTACAATTAGGAATAAATATCACAAGAAAGGCAAGTTTAGCAGCTGTCATATTTAGTTCAAATCCGTTATTTGTAGCATTGTCAGCACATTTTATTTTGAACGAAAGATTGAATATACGAAAGATTATAGGAATGATAATTGGTATTGGAGGAATTGTAATAGTATTTTATAAGGATTTATCATTGGCAAAGATTTTATTAAGGGAATTCTTTTTATGATTTTGTCTGCAATAATATATGGGGTTTACACAACTATGGGGAAGAAATTTACACAGAGAAGTAGCAGTATAATCATGAATTCATTTTCATTTTTATTTGGAAGTATATTTTTATTGCCAATAATTCTGCTTAATCACTTTCCTCTATTTAGTATGCCGCTGAAAGCTATATTTCCAATGTTTTATTTGACCTTTTTTGTCACAGGGATAGCTTATTATACATACTTTTTAGGCATGACATATACAAGTGCAGGAGCTGGTTCTATGATATTCTTCTTAAAACCTATTTTGGCAGGTATATTTGCAAGTATTTTTCTTTCTGAAAAGATTTCTATCAACTTAATTTTAGGGACATTGGTAATACTTTTAGGAATTGGAATTGTTCAGTTTGCAGATAAAAAATCTTCGAAAATCCTGAGTAAACAGCATCCAGTTAAACCTTAACAAAATCTTGACGAAGGGAGTAGGCTCAAGGTGGCAGCATATATTGATGTTAATAATCCGTTTGCAGCTTTAAAATCTAAAAATTTTAGATATTTTTGGATAGGTCAATGTATTTCATTAATTGGAATATGGCTTCAAAATACAGCTCTTTCATGGCTTGTGCTTACTCTGACAAAGTCAGCATTTTTAGTTGGTCTTTTTAATGCGCTGCAATTTACTCCTCAATTATTTTTGTCTTTATTTGCTGGAGCAATTATTGATCATTTTCCAAAGAAGAAGTTATTGATTATAACTCAGAGCTTGCTTATGATAGTGGCTTTTTTACTTTCATTTTTGATATGGACAAAGGTGATAAATTATCCTATCTTGCTTGTATTTGCTTTAGCTTTGGGGATTATAAACACCTTTGATATGCCAGCACGGCAGTCATTTGTAATTGAACTTGCTGGTCAAGAATTGCTAATTAATGCTGTTGCTTTAAACTCACTGAATTTTAACCTTGCAAGAGTGATAGGTCCTGCGATAGCAGGCATACTTCTCAAAAATGTTGGAATGGGTGTATGTTTTTTTCTCAATGGACTGAGTTTCATTGCAGTTTTAATAGGGCTGTTTTTGATTGACGTTGGTCTAAAACCTCTGAGTGAGACAAAGAGCAGAGGAATGTTAAAAGATATTTTGGAGGGTCTAAAATATACTAAAAATAACAGAGTCATACTTCAAACTATGATATTAATTTTAATAATGAATGTTTTCATTATGAATTTCAATGTATTAATACCATTGTATACAAAATATATCTTACATAAAGATGAAGCAGGTTATGGTTTTTTGCTTTCTTCAATGGGCATAGGTGCTCTTTCAGGTGCACTTTTTTGTTGCCTCTACAAGCAGAAAACTTGCTTTAAAAAGATTGTATTTTTCATTAGTGATGTGTTTCCTTGATTCTCATTTTTATAGGAATAAATAGAGATTATAAACTTTCTTCATTTTCTGTTTGCGTCGGTAGGTTTTTTCATGATATTGTTTACAACAACAGCAAACTCAACATTATAACTTTTCTCTGCTGATGAGTACAGAGGGAGGGTAATGAGCTTATATACCTTAGTTTTTGCTGGTACAACACCAATTGGTAGTTTGATTGCAGGACATTTGCCCAGATTTTTAAAGTTGGTGGGGCATTTGTGATATGTGGTATTTTTTGTTTTGTGCTATTTATATTGGAATACTTGATTTTTGAAATTATTTTTGCTAAAGCTTGAAAAGATATATTGAGGAAATGTACAATATAATTAAAAATTGGTTACTTCTTTAAATTAATGGTGGAGAAAGATAGTATGAATAAGAATATTCACGAAGGGCACAGGCAAAGATTAAAAAGAAGATTTGTTGAAGAAGGTCTTGACAGTTTTGAAGACCATCAAGTTTTAGAGCTTCTTTTGTTTTTCAGCATTCCAAGAAGAGATACAAACGAAATAGCACACAGGTTAATTTCTACCTTTGGAAGCATTTCAAATGTATTTGAGGCTCACCCAAAAGAGCTTCAAAAAGTAGAGGGAGTTGGTGAAAACTCAGCAATTTTAATTTCTCTTATATCCCAAATAGCAAGAAGGTATCTTGCTGATAAAACGAAAAAGACATTTCAGCTTAAAAATGTAGAAGTAGCAGCAGAGTACATAAAAAGTCTGTTTGTGGGAAGAAAGAATGAGGTATTCTATGTGATATGTTTAGATACTCAGTTAAACGTTATTCATTCTGTGCCACTTTTTGAAGGGACAGTAAAAGAAGCTGTTGTATATCCACGAAAGGTTGTTGAATGCGTTTTGCGATATAACGCAAGCAGTGTGATTTTAGCTCACAATCATCCAGGCGGTTCTGTAAAGCCTTCCATGGATGATATCAAGACAACTCAAAAGATTGTAAATGCTCTTTCGACAATAGGCGTTGCTGTCAATGACCATTTTATAGTGGCAAAAGGTGAATACTACAGCTTTGCGCAAAATGGAATGCTTCCAGAGCCACAGATTTAATCTTGGTAAGGTGAAAATAAAACGCTTTAACAAAATGGGGCTGCATATATGGATTTTACATTTTTATGCAGCCCTTTTTAAGTAATTTTTTTACCTAAGCCCTGCAGCAATCGAGACTGTCAGCTGATGCTGAGGGTCAATTTGACCATCTTTGTGGCGAAGTCCATTGAATGTATACACATCAAAATGTCCATCCATTCCATTTACAATTGTATCAAGGTTTGGACCGTAGCCATATCCACCGCTTCTGTTTGCGACATTTTGATTGTAAGGAACGCCGTCCACCCCTGCGTGTGGCATGCCAGAAACTGACACGGCTATTCTTCTTCCTTTTACTTCAAGTATGAACGGACGTCTTTCCCATGAAAAGCTGCCACCAAATATCTCTTTCATAATTTGAGTGTCTTTAAGGCTCAAGGTTTCAACATCTGCATGGCTTGCACCCATTGTTCTTTTTGCAAAGAAATATTTTCCTGTCTGGATGTCAATAAACTTGCCAACGCTGCCGATGGAAAATACATAATTTCCTTGTGAAAAACAATCAAGCATTTCGACGCCATTTTCGTTTGAATGCACAGCAACTGTGTGAACCGGCACTTTTAAAATTTGTCCTGCATAGATGTATAAGTTTTGGTTTAGGTTATTTGCCAGCATAAGTTCATAGTCTGGTATTCCAAATTTTACTGCAATCGACCATATTGTATCTCCACTTTGCACCTTGTAATATGTGTAGCTTACATAGTCACCTGAAGTATCAACAGGTAGAAAGGAGTAAAAGTAGCTGCTTGGTTTTGAGGTATCTGCAATATCTTGCTTTATAGCTACTGCCCATATTGAAACATAGCCAATTCCTTTCTGTGTTGAAATTTTATAGAAATCTGCTTGCTTTCCGATAACATTTACGGTTTGCCCTTGAGTAAGATAAAATAGGTTTTGCGAAGATGAAGAAGGCGCAGCTTTTACGTACGTCCACCACTTTATTGTTCCAGTAATTTGAGCCAAATTGAGGTTCACTTTTTTTACAATTAGCTTTTGTCCCACATAGAGTGTATCATTTGTAAGATTATTAAAGCTCTTTATAGCTTCAATAGATGTTCCAAACGTTTGTGATAATATCAAGAGTGAATCACCGCTTTGAACACTGTAGACTATGTAGTTTCCATTTGGCTTGAATATCATCCGCTTTCCGGATGTATAATGACGAAATTCAAACAAGTTTAAGTAAGTTTTGAAAGCAGAGTAAGGAACACAGATTCTATTTTGTATTATTTGCATCGGTCCTTCCATGTAAAAGTTTTTTCCATTGAACATAACAACATTGCTATCGAGTTTGAATATAAGTTCATTTTGGTCAATGATAAGCTTTGATCGAAGAAAGTTATAGTCTTTTGGATCAAAAGCAAAACTTCCACCCAGTATTCTTGAAAGCTCATAAGGAGAGAGATATGCTACTGAACTTTTGTTAATAATGGTAATATAAGATGGGTTGCCATTTGCATCAAAAATTAGAGCCTCTTCTTTTTGAATACCAGAGGCAAACGAAGGAGAAACTATGACTAAAGATAAGACTATAGCAGTAGTAACAAACAGCCAAAGTCTCAATAATCTTTTCATAAAAATCCCGCCTCTTTCAAAAGTTTTAATATATTTTCATTATAAAGCCAGGTTTTTATACAGCTCAAATGAAATACTTTCCAAAGTGACCAAATGTCATTTTTAAAAGTATAAAAGAAAAGTTGGCTCTTTTATTGAGCCAACTTTTTCTCTAAAAAGAAATATTCTTCATCAAATTTGCCATCTCCAGGGCAGAGAGAGCTGCGTCAAATCCTTTGTTTCCTGCTTTTGTACCCGCTCTTTCGATTGCCTGGTCGACTGTGTCACATGTCAGAACACCAAATATAACTGGAACCTCTTGTTCTAAAGAGACGTTTGCAATGCCTTTTGAGACCTCTGCGCTTACATACTCAAAGTGTGGTGTGCTACCGCGAATCACTGCACCAAGTGCAATTATTGCATTGTATTTTTTTGACTTAGCAAGCTTTTTAGCAACAAGTGGAATTTCAAAAGCACCTGGTACGTAATATACGTCGATATTTTCACTGTCAACATCATGCCGAGAAAGACCATCCAGGCATCCTTTTAAAAGCTCATCTGTAATAAATGAGTTAAATCTTGAGACGACAATTGCAAATTTCAAATTTTTTCCACAAAAGCTTCCTTCAAAAGTTCTCAACATTATCCTCTCCTTTTATTAAGATTTCATGCTTTTTCTTTAATATTTTCGAATGTATATATTTCCTGTTATATGGATTTATAACAATCGGAATAGATATTCTCTTTAAAATCTCAATTCCACAATCCTGCAAAAAAGAAACTTTTTCAGGATTGGATGTTGCAAGATTAATTTTGCTTATACCAAAGAATCTCATAATATGCAGAGCATCGAAGTAATCTCTCAAATCATCGTCAAAGCCAAGTAGATTGTTTGCCTCATAGGTATCAAAACCTTGCTCTTGAAGTGCGTAAGCTTTAATCTTATTGGCAAATCCAATTCCTCTTCCTTCCTGGTCAAGGTAAATGAGCATGCAGTTTTTATTCTCTGCCATAAACTGCAAGAAAAATTCAAGCTGCTGATGACAGTCGCACCTCAGGCTATGGAAAACATCTCCTGTTTTGCAGGAAGAGTGTATTCGTACATTTACCGGCTGGCTTGGATTAAAAGTCTGGTTTATCAGCACAGCATGTTCTTTTTGCGAAAAATAGTTTTTGAAAGCAAAAATCTTAAACTTTCCATACTGTGTTGGAAAGTCTGCTTCAGCTTCTTTTTGCACTGTGGGCCGGTTTAATAAAATATATTTTTCAATCTCATCAATTGTAGTAACTGGTATTGAAAATCTCTTTGCCAAGCTTTTTATATACTCTTTGTTGTGACTATCTCCTTTTTCGTCTAAGATTTCAATCATCACCGCAGCAGGAAAAAGCTTTGAGATCCTGCAAAGTTCTACAGCTGCCTCTGTGTGACCTTTCCTTGTCAAAACCCCGCCTTCATGAGCAACAACAGGATTTACATGACCTGGAATTTTAAAGTCAGAAGCCGTTGCGTTTGGATTTGCAAGCTCTTTGCTTGTTTTGCTTCTCTCGATAGCAGTTATACCTGTTTTTGTGTCTTTGTGGTCGACTGTGACTGTAAAAGTACAGCTGTCTTTAGTGTTATAAGGAACGTATAAATTCAAGCGTTCTTGAATTTCTTTGTCTATGGCAACACAGAACATTCCTTTGGCGTGATTCAAAACAAAGCTTATTTTATCTGGTGTTGAAAACTGAGCAGGTAAAATTAAATCTGCTTCATCTTCACGGTTTTGGCTGTCAAATACTATAACAAATTCTCCATTTTTAAAACTTTCTATTACATTTTTCAAGCCATACATTCATATCACCTCAAATTTTCTTTCACAATCTTTGCAATGTAGTCAAATTCAATGTTTACCCAGCTACCTACTTTTTTGTACTTCAAGGTAGTATTTTCAATAGTGTGTGGAATCAAAGATATTGTAAAGTATGTGTCAAAGACATCTACAACTGTAAGAGAAATACCATCAATTGCAACAGAACCTTTTCTGATAACAAGGCCTTTAAAATCTTCAGATGGTTTTATCCCAATTATTCTGCTTTTTCCCTGAATTTTTTGCATGCAAATTGTGCCAATACAGTCAACATGGCCAAGAACAATGTGACCGCCAATTCTGTCTCCCATCTTCAAAGCAGGCTGCAGATTAACAGGCATTCCTTCTTTTAAAAATTTAAGTGTGGTCCTTTCAATTGTCTCAGGTGACAGGTCAAAGTCAAAAATTCCATTTGAGATATTTGTAACTGTCAGGCACACACCATCAACTGCTATGCTGTCACCAATTTTTGCATCTATCTTTTTCACTTCTACACTCAGCTTTACAATATCTTCAATTTTTCTCATTAAAACAACCCTGCCAACCTCTTCAACAATGCCGCTAAACATAACTTATATCTCCTTCAATAATGGTAGAGTTTTTAAAGGTTGTGACTTTTGTATTTACAAGCTTTGGGAAAAACTGTTCAAAGCCTTCTGCACCTATCACGCCTTTTGTGTTCTGTCCACCTATGAAAACATTGAATATCAATGAATACCAGTAATCCACAATTCTTTGCTTCAAAAGAAAAAAGTTCAGTAGACTTCCTCCCTCAACAAGGACTGATACTATCTTTTGCTGTGCAAGTTTTGAAAATGCATCTAAAAGGTCAAGATGACCATCTTCTGACGACGTTGCAAAAATTATTTTTATTCCTTTTTGAGAAAGAAGTTCTATTTTTTGAGTATCATTTACATTTTCACTGCACACAATGTAGGTAGAATACTCGTCAGAGGTTTTTACGATATTGCAATCTAAAGGAATTCGAAGCTTTGAATCAAGCACAACTCTTATAGGCTGCCTTACAATCTGGCCATACCTTGCATTTAAAATTGGGTTATCTGAAATTACAGTATTTACAGAGACCATTGTTGCCATATATTTTTGCCGAAGACTGTGTACAAAGATGTTTTCATCTTCAGTGTTAAACAAAAATCGCTTATTTGAAGGTGTTGCAATTTTGCCATCAATACTCTGGGCAACTTTTATGGCAATGTAGGGAATACCCTTTTTCATGTATTTAAAAAATTCTTTGTTTACACTTTCTGCTTCTTTTTCTAAAATACCTTCTATAACTTCTATTCCGTGCTGTTTTAAAATTTGTATGCCCTTGCCATTGACAAGGGGATTTGGGTCTTTGGTGGCAACTACAACTTTTTTAATGCCACTTTTTATAATTGCATCTGTGCAAGGTGGCTGTTTGCCAAAATGACAGCATGGCTCTAAAGTGACATACATTGTTGCGTTTTTGAGCGAGTTGCCATTTTTTATTGCATCCTCGATTGCCAAAACTTCTGCATGCTTTTCACCATACTTTTGATGATATCCCTTTCCGATTATTATTCCGTTTTTTACAATCACGCATCCAACTCTTGGGTTTGGCAGCACCAAAGGAGAAGCTTTCTTTGCCAGCTCAAGTGCTATGTTCATGTAATAGCTATGTGAAAGACTCCTCAAATGTTTCCTCCTTTCTACGGTGTAATTTGATGGACAAAAAACTAAAGCCTCGAAAGTGGATTTTCCACCTTCGAGGCTTTTTGGGCTTTTGACAAGATGTATAAGAAAATCATCCTTACACATCCATTCCTTCTCCCATCCGGACTGTAACCGTTGGCACCGGAATTCCACCGGTTCTGCAAAAGCCAGAAAGGCTTTTGCTCGCGGGCTTTTACCGCCAGTGGGGAATTTCACCCCGCCCCGAAGGATGGACCTTGACCGCCAAGTTATATTCAGTTTTATATTTCATTATAGTCGTAAACTTACGAAATTTCAATAGCAAAATTTACCTTATCCAAACTTTGTAGACTACAGCAAGGCTTAAGGCTAATAATGGAACGCCAAGATAAATTAGTTCGTATTTTTTGCTTGTAATTCCTACAATCAAAAACACAATTATACTCAAAATTATGCCAAAAGCTAAAAATAACCCTAAAAATTTTTTAAAATTTTTCGCAGACTTTGTTCCAAAAACAAAAGGGAAAAGAATAAACTCTACAATTAAAATCAAAAATACACCAAGAACAATTGTTCCAACTATATAAAAAGCATTTTTTTCAAGAATTGAACTAATTACAGAGCCTATTGTAGCCAATATAATAAACATATAAAAGAAAATCCTATAAATTCTCAATAATTTTTCATTCGTTTGCAGTTTTCCTCCAAAGAACTTTATTACCATCTAATATTTATGAAAACTCCAGCACCTACTTTAGCAGCAAGCCCGCCACCTATTGATATTCCGCTTGATGAAAATTTAAATTTACCTTCTGCTCCCCACGCACCAGCATAACCTTTTTTAGCCAACTTCGACAGTAATGCCACCAATACTAAACCCAAAACTTTGTTTAATTTCAATAGCAGACACCATAGCTTTTCCAATATTAATAGATGCCTCTCCATAAGCTGTAATTTGTCCTTGTTTATTAGTTCCAAAACTTGAAGCGCCAATAGAAAACAAAGAATTTTTATTTGAAGAACCACAGTAGGCTTGAACTGCATACACTTTTTATCACCCCTTATTTTAGCATTTTTCTCATTTCAAATTCAAGTTCATCCTCGTACCCTTTGAATAGTACTTTATCAATGTCTTCCTTGTTAAAGAAAATGTTGTAATCAGCCGAAAGGTTTCCCTCAGGATAAAAACAAGCAACATAATCAAATTCATGCCCTGTTCGCGAATTGAACTGTTTTCGACCATAAATCATTAATGGTTTATTTCCACCTTTTAGAACGACTACACTTCCAATTGGAAGCCATTCGCTTTCCACCTTAATCACCCCCATAACCTTTATTTCCATTTTATCAAAAAAAAGAAACGTCAATAGATGTTTTTGTAATATATAGTTAAAAATTCAAATACCTAACTTGCTATTTTTAAAAATTTTGTTGATAAACCAACTACCAATGTGATAAAGTATATAACAAAGAGAAATCGAAATCGGTTACAATATCTGATGTTTATAAAGATGAGAAAACAAAGAGAATTAGGAGGTGAAATTTTTGCCGTCAATTGAAGATGTTGCAAAAAAGGCTGGTGTGTCAAAAGCCACAGTTTCAAGGGTTTTGAACAACAGTGCAAATGTATCAGAAAAAAAGAGAAAGGCTGTGCTTGATGCAATAAAGGCTTTGAACTATACTCCAAACGTCACTGCAAAGAACTTGGCAAAGAGAAAGACTGAAACGGTTGGAATTATAATCCAGTCGCTGAGCGGTTGGTTTTACGGTGTGGTAGTTGACCTTCTTAACAATTACATATCAAAACGAGGATATGGTGCAATATTTTGCCAAATTTCAGACAATATAGACTATTTTAGATTTCTTGTTGGCAGAGTTGATGGAATAATTGTGTTTGGATACAAAACCATTAACAAAGAGTCACTGAGGCTTTTAAAAGCTAACAATGTGCCAGTGGTGCTTGCAGAGAATAATACTGAATATTCAGATGTGCCGCGGATAAATGTAAACAACTTCCAAGGAGGATACATGGCAACAAAGTATTTAATAGACAAAAGTTGTAAAAAGATTGCTCATATTTTAGGTCCGTCAGATTCTTTTGAAAGCCTTGCAAGGTTTAAAGGGTATAAGGCGGCCCTAAGTGATGCTGGAATTGAATTTGATGAAAGACTTTGCGTTGAAGGAGATTTTATGTTTCAAAAGGCATATGAGAATATCAAAAAGCTTGTCCAAACACAACAGATTGATGGCATATTTGCAGCAAATGATGTAATGGCATATGCAAGCATATATGCTTTAAATGAGATGGACATTAAGGTTCCCCAGCAAGTGAAAGTTGTTGGTTTTGACGATGTAGATATATTTGGGTTGAGACTGAGCAAAATGCCTAAGCTCACAACAGTTCGTCAACCAATTGATTTAATGGTCAAAACTGCCTGTGATATTCTTTTTGACAAAATAAATAACCCTGAGAAAAAATTTGAAAGCGAGTATGTACTGGATACTCAGCTGATTGTCAGAGAGTCTGCTTAAAGAGGATTAAAAATTATTCTTGAAAAAAGGGAGGTTGTTCCAGATGTACTTTATTGGAATTGATGTTGGAACATCAGGTACAAAGACTATTTTGACAGACTCAAAAGGGAACATTTTAGCTACCGCCACTTTTGAGTATCCTCTTTACCAGCCACAGATAGGCTGGGCTGAGCAAAACCCTGAGGATTGGTGGGAGGCAAGTGTAAAAGGAATTAAAGCTGTGCTTGAAAAGTCCAAGGTAAACCCTGAGGAAGTCAAAGCTGTGGGACTTACCGGCCAGATGCACGGGCTTGTTATGCTTGACAAAAGCTACAATGTCATAAGGCCATCAATCATCTGGTGTGACCAGAGGACAGCAAAAGAATGTGATGAGATAACCGAAAGAGTGGGAAAGGAAAGACTTATAGAGATAACAGCAAACCCTGCTTTAACAGGTTTTACTGCTTCTAAGATATTATGGGTTAGAAATAATGAACCGCAAAATTATGAGAGGACTTATAAGATATTACTTCCAAAGGACTATATAAGATTTAAACTCACAGGCGAGTTTGCAACAGATGTGTCAGATGCATCTGGTATGCAGCTTTTGGATATTAAAAATAGGTGCTGGTCTGATGAGGTGTTGCAAAAACTTGAAATAGACAAAGAACTCTTAGGTAGAGTGTATGAATCACCAGAGGTAACAGGCACAGTATCAGAGGAAGCAAGCAAAATAACAGGTCTTGCGAAAGGAACACTTGTTGTTGCAGGTGGAGGAGACCAGGCAGCAGGTGCTGTTGGAAATGGAATTGTAAGAACAGGTGTTGTATCGTCAACAATTGGCTCATCCGGTGTTGTTTTTGCGCACTTAGATGACTTTAGAATTGACCCTGAGGGTAGGGTTCATACATTTTGCCATGCAGTGCCAGGAAAGTGGCATGTGATGGGTGTGACACAAGGTGCAGGGCTTTCTTTAAAGTGGTTTAGAGACAACTTTGCTCACATCGAAAAGGCTGCATTTGAGTTTATTGACAAAGATCCTTACATTTTGATGGACCAAGAAGCAGAGCTTGCAAACCCAGGGGCAGATGGACTTGTATTTTTACCATACCTTATGGGTGAAAGAACACCAATCTTAGACCCATTTGCAAAAGGGATTTTCTTTGGGATAACTGCAAAGCATACACGAAGAGAATTTATAAGAGCTGTTATGGAAGGAGTTGTATTTTCTCTTAAAAACTGTCTTGACATCTTGGTTGAGATGGGGATTGAGATAAAGGAAATAAGAGTCTCTGGCGGTGGTGCAAAGAGCAAGCTCTGGAGGCAGATGCAGGCAGACATATTTGAGATGGATGTATGGACGTTAAATTCCAAAGAAGGTCCAGCATTTGGTGCAGCTATCTTGGCAGCAGTTGGTGCAGGAGAGTATACTTCAGTTGAAGAAGCGTGTGATGCAATGATTCAAAAAGTAGATGTTTGCAGGCCTAATCAGGAGTTGTTTGATGTTTACAGAAAGACTTATAAGCTATACAATAGTATATATCCGCGAGTAAAGGATTTGTTTAGGCAATAAATTCACTAAAAGCAACTGAACTTGATGGAGAATTCAAAAGAGGGGGCTATGAGCCCTCTTTTTTGCTATTTTTCTTAAAGGAGTTTTACGAAGTTTGTCGAAATAAATATTTATGTGAGTTTTTTGGCAGGAGGTTTGAAATTGAAGACACAAAAGAAACTATTAAAACATATTCTTGAATTTTTAGTAATTCTTTTCATCTGTTTTCCTTTGGGTATTCAAATTGCTAAAGTCTTTTGGAAACTTAAAAGTCCGATGTTTGAATATCTTCAACTTGCAAGTCTTTCTTCCGCCATGATTTTCTTTTCTATTTTCTATGTACTCAGATACGGTACTGTTTTAAAACAATATCGACTCTCTGAGAAAAAGCAAAAACTCATCATCGACAAATTAAAGGAAGAGAAAGAAACTATTGAAAAAGGGTATATTAACAGTATCCAGATGAACAAAGAAATGACAAGTATTGTAAAAAGGCTAATTGATACACAGAGAGTGCTAAAGCAAAAAAATGAGTGGCTAAGAAGCTTTTTTGAGCTTACAACAGAGATTTTGAGCCTTTCAGATGCCTATGAAGTAATCAAACTACTGGGTAGTTTTGAAAGTAAGAGCTTAGGATTTTTGAGAATTAGTGTATATTTCAATAATCAAGACAATGTATTTAAACATTTGTGTTATTTCGGGAAAAAAGACCCTGATGAAGAGTTGCTGCTAAAAAAGGCAAGGGAAGATGTCAATATTGCTTACAGAATGGAACAAAAGGACAATCTTCTTAAAATAGCCGTTCCAATGATATCAGAAGACAAGTGTGAAGGTGTTTGCTTTTTTACAATCAGATGTAACTTTTTAGAAAAGGAAGATATAAGTTATTACATAAGTGTGTGCAATTTTATAACAATAGCAATTAAAAATTCAATTTACTATTCAAATCTAAAGAAGCAGAAATTAGAGATTGAGGATTTGTATGAGAAAAGTACATATGTTAACGAAAAATTAAAAGAGACTATCGAGGAGCTAAATAAGTCAAAGGTTGAGCTGGAAAAGAAAAATGCTGAGATAGAGAGATTTTTTTATGAAATAATCCTTTGTCTTTCAAAGGCAATTGAGTACAAGGATTTGTATACAAAAGGACATTGTGAACGGGTACAATCTATTGCTTTAAAGATTGCAGATGAGCTTGGACTTTCTAAGGATGATAAAGATGTTTTAAAGGTTGCCTGTCTTCTTCATGATATCGGTAAGATTGGTATCAAGGAGGAGATATTAAATAAAAAAGAGCCTTTATTACCTCAAGAGTATGAGGAAATAAAAAGACATCCGTTAATCGGATACAACATTCTAAAGGATTTAGACTTTATGAAGAGAATACAAAAAGTTATCTTGCAGCATCATGAAAGGGTGGATGGCAAAGGTTATCCGTATGGCTTGAAAGACGATGAGATTGATTTGTTGGCAAGAATAATTTCTGTTGCTGATGCATATGATGCTATGACATCTGACAGGCCTTATCGCAGAGCTTTTACTAAGGATGAGGCTTTGAAGGAACTTCAAAGATGTGCAGGAAGCCAGTTTGATAAAAGTATTGTAGAAAAACTTCTTAGTTTGGCACAAAAAGGAATGGTGATGTTTTTATAGAAAGAAGGTGTGAGGTGTGGTAAAATTATTTGAGATAAAATTAAAATGGAGTATGAGATAAAATGTATAAAGTAATTTTGGCTATAAGAAATCAAAAACTATTTGGTACTGTGAAAAGTACATTGATAGAAAATGGATATTCAATTGCGGACACAACATTAGATTTTTCTGACTGTCTCAGAAAAATAAGAGTGTTAAAGCCTAATATAGTAATTATGGAGTATGGATTTAGTGTAGGAAGTATGGTTGAGATGGTAAATATCCTTAAGAATGATAGAATATGTCCTGTTGTTATACTTGCAAACCAAGCCCAAAAGTCGAATATAGAAAGTGTGATTTTCGAGGATGATGAATTTAATGTATTTTTATACAGTCCATTTAACAAATGGGCTTTCATATCTTTTGTTGAGATGGTAATCAAAAACTGGATAAAACTTAGGAAATTAGAAGAACATATAAGAAAACTTCAGGATGATTTGGAAACAAGAAAACTTGTTGAAAGGGCAAAAGGAATTTTGATGAAGGAGCTAAAGCTTGATGAGGAACTTGCAATGAGAAAACTTCAAAAACTTAGTATGGACCACCAAATGCCTATTAAAGAAGTTGCAAGAAGAATCATAGAATGGAAGATGAACAATAAGTAGTAGAGGCCTTTAGAGAATAAAGGTATTAGTTTTTGGTGGTTTTGACCTTGAAAAATCACGCCTTTATGTTGTAAGCAGCTATTTAGAGGTTTTGCTGAGCTTAAATGCCAAGGTTATTATCTTTCCACTCAGCGAGCTTGCAAAGGGAAATAATTGAGGAGTACATAAATGAGTGTGACTGTGTACTTTTTTGTGGAGGTGAGGATTTACATCCAAGGTTTTATAGAAAAGAGCCAGAAAGAGGAATAAGAAAGATAAATCTTCTTCGAGATGAAATTGAGATTGAAGCGATGAAGCTTTCATATGAGCAAAACAAAAGAGTTTTGGCAATATGCAGAGGTATTCAGGTTATGAATGTTGCTTTTGGTGGTACCTTAAAGCAAGACATAGATAAAGAAGGCTATATAAGCCACTTTCAAGATATGGACGGCAGGTTTGGTTATCACACAGTAGAAATTAAAGGAAAGATTTTAAAGGAGATTTTTAAACATGAAGAGATTTTAGTCAATTCATTTCATCATCAGGCAATTGAAACTGTAGCTCAAGGCTTTTTGGTTGAGGCAACAGCAAAAGACGGAGTGATAGAGGCTATCTCGAGACATGATAGGGACTTTTTTGTGGGTGTGCAGTGGCATCCTGAGCTGATGTGGAAGCAAGATGCTTTGCAGTTTGAGCTTTTCAAAGAGTTTGTCAAGGAGTGCGCAGAATGAATTTTCAGAAAATTGGAGAACTTTTACTAAAATACAGCGGAAAGATAATCTATTCTATACTCATAGTAATAGTTGGATTTCTTGTTTTGAAAATTGCAAACAGGATGCTTGAAAAGTGGAAAAATAGAGAAAAAAGCAGTGTAATTCCATTTAATCAAAAACGGATAGATACTCTTGCGGCACTTTTTAAGAGTATTGTAAAATACTCTATATACTTTATTATGATTGTGCTTATACTTGAAAATTTTAATGTCTCAATCAAAACAATATTAGCAGTAGCTGGAATTGGAGGTTTGGCAATAGGTTTTGGGGCACAAAGCCTTATTCGAGATGTCATAGCAGGACTTTTTTTGATAATTGAAGATCAGCTATCTGTTGGTGACTATGTGACAATTGACGGGCGAAGTGGAATTGTAAAAGAGATGGGAATTAAGACCATCAAGATTCAGGACTTTAACGGTTCAATCCATATTATACCAAATGGCTCAATAGGTGCTATTACAAACTGGTCAAGGTACAATTCTAAAGCAATTGTTGATGTGAAATTAAACACAAAGATGAGCTATGACGAGGTTTCTCAAAAACTAAAAGAGGTGTTTGAGGAAATTGAAAAAGAGTTTAAAGATGACATTGTAACACCGCCACAGATTTTGGGTATTGTTGATACTAACTGGATAGAATACACTTTAAGGATTGTGACAGAAACCAAACCACTTAAACACTGGGATGTTGAAAGAGAGATGAGAAAGAAAATTATAGAAAAACTATTTTTAAACTAAGTCTTTCTACTACAAAACAAAATTTAAGAAAGGGGAAAAAGAAAAGATATGAAAGTATCTGAGCTTTTCATGCCAACAATGAAAGAGATACCTTCTGATGCCGAGATAGAATCACACAAACTTATGCTTCGATCTGGTTTTATGAGGCAGCTTTCATCAGGTATTTACGTTTATCTACCACTTGGATACAGAGTTTTGAGAAAAATTGAAAATATAGTGAGAGAAGAGATGGACAGAGCAGGTGCTCAAGAAGTACACATGTCAGCTCTGATGCCAAAGGAACTGTGGGAAGAGTCTGGCAGGTGGGCAGTTTTTGGCCCTGAGATGTTTAAGATAAAGGACAGAAATGAAAGGGAGTACTGCCTTGGACCGACTCACGAAGAGGCTTTTACTTACATTGTCAGAAATGAGATTACATCTTACAGAGACCTTCCAAAGATTCTGTATCAGATTCAAACAAAGTTTAGGGATGAGAGAAGGCCAAGATTTGGTGTTATGCGCTGCAGAGAGTTTACAATGAAAGATGCATACTCTTTTGACATAGATGAAAGAGGCTTGGATATATCTTACAAGAAGATGTATGATGCATATGTTCGAATATTTAAAAGATGCGGACTTGATG
Source organism: Caldicellulosiruptor naganoensis (assembly GCF_026914285.1). Classification (NCBI taxonomy): domain Bacteria; kingdom Bacillati; phylum Bacillota; order Caldicellulosiruptorales; family Caldicellulosiruptoraceae; genus Caldicellulosiruptor; species Caldicellulosiruptor naganoensis. Next base: position 2,025,708 of record NZ_CP113864.1, on the reverse strand, counting down.
TAAAGATTGTTGAAGCTGATACAGGTGCAATGGGTGGATCAAACTCACATGAGTTTATGGTACCATCATCTGTTGGTGAGGCAGAGATTGCATACTGCAAGGCGTGTGGGTATGCTGCAAACTTGGAAAAGGCAGAGTGTTTGGATGAACCTGTTGAAAATACCGAAGAGATAAAGCAAATGCAAGAGGTCTACACTCCAAATGTAAGGACAATTGAAGAGCTTGTGAACTTTCTTAATATAGATGCAAAAAGATTTGTAAAGACAATGATATACAGGGCAGATGACAGGTTTGTCGCAGTTTTAGTTCGAGGCGACAGGGAGGTCAATGAAACAAAGCTCAAAAACCTTTTAAAGGCAAATGAGATTGAGCTGGCGAGTGCTGAAGATGTCGAGAGGATAACTGGTGCAAAGGTCGGGTTTGCAGGTCCTGTTGGACTTTCAATAGAAATCTATGCTGACAATGAGGTAAAATATCTCAAAAACTTTGTAGTAGGTGCTAACAAGACAGATTATCATATAAAGAATGTAAATCTTTCGGATTTTAAAGTAACAAAGTTTGCAGACCTCAGGAATATAACACAAGACGATCTTTGTCCAAAGTGCCGTTCTCAAAAAGTGACAATTGAAAGAGGAATTGAGGTTGGTCATATATTCAAGCTTGGCACAAAGTACACAGAAGCTTTTAATTGTGTGTACACAGACGAAAAAGGCGAAAAGAAACTTATGATTATGGGCTGCTATGGGATTGGCATCAACAGGACTGCCGCTGCTATAATTGAGCAGATGCACGATGAGGACGGAATAATTTGGCCAATTACTGTTTCACCATATGAGGTAATTGTGGTGCCTGTAAACATAAAGGATGAACAGCAAAGCAAAATAGCGTTTGAGATTTATGAAGATTTGCAGAAAAAAGGCGTTGAGGTTTTAATTGACGACAGAGATGAAAGGGCTGGTGTTAAGTTCAAGGATGCAGATTTGATAGGAATTCCGTTTAGAGTAACAATTGGAAGGAAAATAGCAGATGGGAGGATAGAGGTGCGAAACAGAAGAACAAAAGAGTCGGTTGAGGTAGACATAGAATCAGCAGTTGAGTTTATTTTAAATCTAATAAATGAAGAAAAGGCAAGATACGAGGTGTAAGTGAATACAAATGTTAAGACAGTAAAGGGAGCATTGATTGGCACTTTTCAGTGCTCCCTTTTGTTTTTATAGCTATTTTCGTTACTTTACAAAAAATTAAAAGAAAGGAGATTTGAATAATATGAAGATAATCGATGTAAGCCTTGACATCTCCAATGAGACCATTTCATTTCCAGGTGATCCAAAAGTTGAAGTAAAAAGAGTTTTTGACATCACAAAAGGTGATATTGCAACAGTGAGCAAACTCTCTTTGTCTTCACATACAGCAACACATGTAGACGCACCTGCACATTTTATAAAAGGTGGGCTGACAGTTGACAAAATTCCTCTTGAACACCTGATGGGTAAGGTAAAGGTTTTTGAGGTGCCAAAAGAGGATAGGATAACAAGGAGCTTTCTTGAGAAAAAGCATATAGAAAGAGAAAAAGCTATATTTTTCAAGACAAAAAACTCACAGTATTTAAATTCAAGCAAATTTTACGAAAAATATACGAGCCTTTCGCTTGATGCAGCAGAGTATCTCATAGAAAAGGGAGTAAAAGTTGTAGGCATTGATTACCTCTCAATAGAAGAGTTTGGTTCGGAAGATTATTCTGTTCACAAAAGCCTTCTTTCAAGTGGAATAATAATCATTGAAGGCTTAAGTTTGCTTAATGTTTCAGAAGGTGAATATGAGTTTATAGCTTTGCCCTTGAGAGTAAAAGGTTGTGATGGTGCCCCTGCAAGGGTAGTTTTAATAGAAAGATAGATATTGTACCATATTATACCATTTAAAAAGGCACCAGTTTGGTTAAATAAATATTAAGGTGTCTTTTTTATTACTGTAAATGGTTTGTCGAGGAAAAGGAGTGAATTTAAAAATGTACTTTAAAGATAGAGTTGACGCAGGAAGGAAATTGGCAGAAAAATTAAAATCATTCAAGGAAAGACAAGATGTAACTCTTTTTGCAGTTCCAAGAGGTGGAATAGTTGTTGCAAAAGCGATTGCAGATGACCTTAAACTACCTTTAGATATTGTCTTGGCAAAGAAGATTGGAGCGCCTTTTAATGCTGAGTTTGCTATTGCAGCGGTTGATATAAACGGAGATATTGTTTTAAACAGTGAGTATGTAGAATATTTTTCAGTGAAAGAGGAGTATATAGAACACCAGAAGGAAAAGGTTTTGAACAGCCTCAAACAACAGCTTATCAAGTACAGAGGAAAGCTGGAGTATGAGAGTTTAGAAAATAAAATAGCAATAATAGTTGATGATGGGATAGCAACAGGTGCAACCACAAAGGCGTGCATAAGATTTCTTTCAAAATTAAATCCTAAACAGATTTATATTGCAACTCCAGTGATTGCTCCGTCAACCCTAAAAGAACTTGAAAAAGAGTGTGATGACATTTTTTATCTTATCAGCAGAGAGCCTTTCTATGCAGTTGGTCAGTTTTATGTTGACTTTTCAGAAGTTTCAGAAGATAGTATTGAAGAGCTTTTGAGCTAAAAATTTTTAAGAGTTGTGTGCACAAAAATGTTAACATAAAGAGGGTTTTTGTGGTATTATAAAATCAACAAGACCATGTTGGTAAAGTGGGATGAAAAGATGGATTTTTACAGGATAGGTGATAAAGTTATAAGCCTTCAGAAGATAATTGATGAGGTTAAAAGAATTCTTGATTTGCGTCAAAAGGGGCTTTCACAAATAGAGGTTGCTGAAAAGCTGAAAGTTGACAGGTCATTTATTTCAAAGCTTGAAGGTCTGGGTGAGGTTAGAAAAGGCAAAAATATAGCAGCAATAGGCTTTCCTATAAAGAACAAACAAGAGGTTGAAGAAGTTTTGCAAAGTTATGGAATAAACTACTATCTATTGATGACAGAAGAAGAGAGAAATAATTTCATAAATTCGCTTTCTGCAGCACAGCTTCTAAATATTATGGGAGAGTATATAAACAACTTCAGAAGTTTTGATATTGTGATTGCAATGGGTTCAGATTTCAGGCTCAATTGGTTTAAAGCATTTTTGGATTGTGAGGTCATAACAATTCCCCTTGGGAAATCTCCTCTAAAGTATGATGTTGAAATAGATATAGAGACTCTTAAAAAGATTTTGGATACAATTACACAGTAGAAAAGAGGCGATGATTTTTTATGAAAAGGGTAGTAAGTGTCAGTATTGGTTCAAGTAAAAGGAATCACAAAGTTTTTGCAAATATCAAAGGGGTGGAATTTGAAATAGAGAGAATTGGGACAGATGGAGATATAAAAAAAGCAATTGAGATTATAAAAAGTCTTGATGGAAAAGTAGACGCATTTGGCATGGGCGGAATTGACATTGTACTTTATGGCGGGGGGAAAAACTACGTAATCAGAGAGGCTATTCCTATAAAAAATGCTGCAAAAAAGACACCACTTGTCGATGGTACAGGTGTTAAAAATACATTTGAAAAATGGGTAATAAAATACCTTCAAGAAAACAATATCATAGACTTCAAAGGGAAAACTGCTCTTGTTGTATGTGCGCTTGACAGATACAAACTTGCAGAAGGGCTTTATGAGGCAGGTTGCAAACTCTTGCTTGGTGATGCACTGTTTGCACTTGGAATTCCTTTTATGATCAAAAGCTTAAAGACCTTTTACTATTTGGCTGCCTTGCTTGTTCCGTTTATTATTAAACTTCCGTTCAGTATGCTATATCCTAATGACGATAAAAAAGAGCAAAATCCCAAAAAATTACAGAAATATTGGAAATACTATGAAATTGCAGATATTATAGCAGGTGATTATAAATACATTCAAAAGTACATGCCAGATAGTTTAGAAGGCAAGATAATAATCACTAATACTATTACAAAAGAGGATGTTGAGGACCTCAAAGCAAGAAAACTCAAAATGCTTGTTACAACAACACCGGAGTTTGATGGCAGGTCATTTGGTACGAATGTTGTTGAGGCAATATTGGTGGCTCTTACTGGTAAACGGCTGGAAGAGATGAGCCAGCAGGAGGTAGAAGATCTTATAAAAGAAATTGATTTTAAGCCAAGGGTAGAAATATTCTAATTAGTAGATTAAGATTTAAAGTTTGGGCTGATTGAGATTTATACAGTTACGTTTTTATTACATCACAATGAGAAGATATTTTTAAAAGGGTGCTCTAAGTACCTGCCAAGGAGATTGAGAAATGTTGTTGTCAAGAGAGCTTTACCAAAGTATGAAGAGTATATAAGATATTTAAATGGCATTGAGACAAAACTTGAGTTTTTTGTTTTTCAAAACAAAGAGCACATGGGCAAAAGATCTTTAAAGATGTACAATTATATCCTTCATCAAAGGTCAAATAATGCAATATTTCTGAATAACCCTTTTACTGAAAATATTCACATTAACTGTTATCTTGCATATTATGTACTAAAAAATATTTTCAAAAAGTATGGAATAACTCTAAAAGAAAAAAGGATAGGGATTATTGGAATAGAAAGAGCAAAAAATCAGGACTTTTGTATGAAATAGCTGAGCAGGTAGAAGTTTTAAACGTCTTTTCTGCATCTTCACATTTCACAAGGATTGCTGATGAGCTTTTAGGCGAGTTTGGAACTGTATCAATCAGGGTTTTTGACTATGAGGAGATTTTAAACCAAATGGATATTGTTTTTGTATTTGAAAATATAGAATACAAATCTTACAGAGGTAAAGGAGTAATCTGCTATCCAGAAAAAGGGATTGTTGAAGATGGGATGTTTACAAAAAGTTCTATTTCACCAGGAGACATCAAGGTTGATTTTCTTCCTTTAAAAGACATTGTTGAGTATGATATAATGCCTTTTTGTAATCTTCCACCTGCTATAATAGGAATCTTGAACGAAAAGCTGCTTTTTACTTCTATTAATAGCTTCTCAGATGCAAAAAGTATATTTACAAAAAACCTTTTTGATGTTAAAATAAAGCTCAAGTAAAAGTGAATAAAGTAAAAGGTGGTCAGAAAAGAGCAAGAAGTTTGCTCTTTTCGGGCCTGAGCAAAATCAGGCAGCAGGAGGCAAAATCCTGCGGGACCCATGTTTTTATAAAAACATGAGTCTTCGCAGGATTTTTTATATTATTTTAAGAAATTCTTTCATAGAAGCCTGCATAGAAAGGGGTTTGAAGGGTATTATATGGATAAGCAAAAGGCTGCACTTTTATCAGTTTTTTCAAACACTGCACTGATTTTGTTTAAACTTGTGGCCGGCGTAATTATGGGTTCGGTTTCAGTTATATCAGAGGCTATTCATTCAGGAATTGACCTTTTGGCAAGCATCATAGCATATTTTTCAATAAAGCAGGCGAGGAAACCTGCAGATAGCGACCATCCTTTTGGGCACGGCAAATTTGAAAATGTCTCTGGTGCGTTTGAGGCTATTTTGATATTTTTAGTAGCCGTAATGATAATATATGAAGCAATAAAAAAGATAATAACCAAAGGAAAAATTGAAAATATTGAAGCAGGGCTTGCTGTGATGCTAATTTCGGCTGTTGTAAATCTTTTTATATCTTCGAAGCTATTTAAGGTTGCAAAAAAGACAGACTCTATTGCGTTAGAGGCTGACGCAATGCATCTTTATACAGATGTATTTACTTCATTTGGTGTGTTTTTAGGACTTGTTGTGATTAAATTTACACATATATACATTTTAGACCCACTGATAGCTATAGCTGTTGCATTGATGATAATAAAGGCTTCTATAGACCTTACAAAAAAAGCTTTGTGTGACCTTGTTGACAAGAGCCTTCCTCAAGAAGAGATAAAAGTAATAGAGGATATTATCAAGAAATACTCTCAAGTGACAAGCTATCACAAGCTCAGGACAAGAAAGAGCGGTGACAGAAGAGAGATTGATGTTCATATACGAATGGAGAACTCAACACCTTTGATTGATGCCCACAATCTTTGTAATATGATTGAGGAGGAAATTAGAAAGGCTCTGCCAAACTCTTATATAACGATTCATATAGAGCCAGAGGATGAAAAGTGAAATCTCAACTTTTCTTTCTTGACATAAAAAGTCCTTTGATTTATAATTGTCAAAAGTTAAAATGTTCAAGCATAAATTATATATCAACAAACTAAAATTAATCTTAAAAGTGAGATTTCAATTTCTTTATGAAAAAAGGGGAGGAAAAAATGGCAAGAGAAATGGATACAGCAAAATTTCAACTTTCGCGTGAGGCTTATGAAAAGTACTTAAAAGAGCTTGAAAATCTAAAGACTGTTAAAAGAAGAGAGGTTGCTGAGAAGATAAAGGTTGCACGTTCATTTGGTGACCTTTCCGAAAACTCTGAGTATGATGAAGCAAAAGCAGAACAGGCAGCTTTGGAAGAGAGGATTGCTTACTTAGAAAAACTTATAAACAATGCAAAGATAATTGACAAAGATGAAGTTTCAACTGACTTTGTAGGAATTGGTACAAATGTAAAGATTCAAAATGTAGATACAGGTGAAATTGTTGAGTATTCCATTGTTGGCTCAAAAGAGGCAAATCCATTTGAGTTTAAGATTTCTGATGAGTCACCTGTGGGCAAAGCGTTAATGGGCAAAAAAGTTGGAGAAGTTGTGGAAGTTACTGTTCCTGCTGGAAAGTTTAGATATAAGATACTCGAGATATCAAAATAAAAAGACGGAGTTGGTGAAAGGGTATGCAGGAGTTTGAGTTTACACAGGAGGAACTAAACGAGCAGATACAAAATAGGATAAAAAAACTAAGAGAACTTCAGCAAAATAAGTACAATCCATACGAAAAAGTAAAATATGATCCTACTCATTATTCAATGGAGATTAAAGAAAATTTTGAGCAGTTAGAGGGTCAGTTTGTTTCTGTTGCGGGAAGAATACTGTCAAAAAGGGGTCATGGCAAGGCTTCGTTTGTTGACATTTTAGACTCAAAAGGAAAAATCCAGATTTATATCAAGATTGATGAAGTGGGTGAAGAGAAATACCAAGAGTTCAAAGAATACTATGATATTGGTGATATCATAGGTGTCAAAGGTGAGGTTTTCAAGACAAATAAAGGCGAGATTTCAATCAAAGCAAAAGAAATTGAGATGCTAACAAAGTGTTTGAGACCTCTTCCTGAAAAGTGGCATGGCCTTAGAGATGTCGATACAAGATACAGAAAGAGATACCTTGATTTGATTGTAAATCTGCAGGTAAGGGATACATTTATCAAAAGAAGTTTGTTTATTCGTTCAATCAGAAAATATTTGGATGACAGAGGCTTTTTAGAGGTAGAAACGCCGGTTTTGAGCCCAATTGCAGGTGGTGCTGCTGCAAGACCATTTATCACTCATCACAACGCACTTGACATTGACCTTTATCTTAGAATAGCACCAGAGCTTCATCTAAAGAGGCTCATTGTTGGCGGGTTTGACAAGGTCTATGAGCTTGGCAGAGTTTTCAGAAACGAAGGCGTCTCAATAAAGCACAATCCAGAATTTACAACAATTGAGATTTACCAGGCTTATGCTGATTACAAAGATATGATGAATCTCACAGAGGAGCTAATAACAACTGTTGCAAAAGAGGTTTTGGGAACGCTAAAAATAACATATCAAGGGCAAGAGATTGACCTCACACCGCCTTGGCAAAGGCTTACAATGATTGAGGCAATAAAGAAATATGTAGGAGTAGACTTTACACAGGTATCTTCCATAGATGAAGCAAGAAAGATTGCAAAAGACCTTGGTATTGAAATTGAGGAAAACTGGCAGATAGGACATATTATAAACGAGGTATTTGAACAAAAGGTTGAGGACTTTTTAGTTCAGCCGACATTTATTATGGACTATCCAGTTGAGGTATCGCCACTTGCAAAGCGCAAGAAAGACAATCCACAGTTTACAGAGAGGTTTGAGCTTTTCATAACATGCAGAGAAATAGCAAATGCTTTTTCAGAGCTAAACGACCCATTTGACCAAAGAGAGAGATTCTTAGAGCAGCTGAAAGAGAGGCAAAGAGGTAACCAAGAAGCTCATATGATGGATGAGGATTTCATAGAAGCATTAGAGTACGGAATGCCACCAACAGGTGGGCTTGGCATTGGTATTGACAGGCTTGTGATGCTACTTACCGATTCTTACTCTATCAGGGATGTTTTGCTCTTCCCAACCATGAGACCAAAAGACTAAACAAGAAAGGGGCAGTTGTTTTTTTACAAAAACTGCCCTTTTTTTAGACACCCTTTTGGGATTGTGTTATAATAAGATAGGACATTTAAAAGACTAAGAAGGAGATTCATCGGATGAAGATAGCAATTCCGCACGCACTTTTATACTATTACTATTTTCCTCTTTGGGACACATTATTTAGAGAACTTGGTTTTGAAGTTGTAGATACAGGAATAACAAACAAGGATATACTTGACAAAGGGTCAAAAGCTGCTGTTTCGGATATTTGCGCGCCAATTAAGATTTTTACTGGACATGTAATAGAAGGACTTGAAAAGGCAGATTATGTATTTGTTCCAAGATTTGCACGAATAAAAAAACCAGAGTACTTTTGCCCAAAATTCATGGGGCTTCCTGATATAATTGAGGGCACTGTTGAGGGAAGCAGTGGCAGGATAATTTCCCCTATAATACATGAAAAAAACAACGAGGATATTAGTTCACCTAAAATATATGGTATACTGACAGAAATCTTTGGATTTTCACACAGAGAACTGAGGCTTGCTTTGAAGAAAGCTGAAGAAGTATTTCTAAGGTTTAAAAGTTTGCTCCACAGTGGACTTACTTGTGACAAGGCCCTTGAAAGCTACAGAACTCAAAGATGGGAAGAGGATTTGAAAAGGGTCAAAAAGGATGGAGAAGTGACTATAGCTGTTTTAGGATATGTGTATGATGTCTATGACTCATTTATCAGCATGGATGTAATAAAAAAACTGGAAGCAATGAATGTGAATATAAAAACCTTTGAAATGGTGCCGACAGATATTGCATATGAAAACCTCAGACACTACAGAAAAAGGCTATTCTGGACATTTTCAAACAGGGTACTTGGCGCAGGTCTTTTCTATCTCAAAGACCCAGAAGTTGATGGCCTGATTCATGTAACAGCGTTCGGATGTGGTCCTGATGCTATTGTTGGAAGATTTTTACAGTATGAAAGCGATATAGCGGGAAAGCCTTTTACCACTTTGAGGGTGGATGAGCACACAGGCGAAGGGCATATGATAACAAGATTAGAAGCATTTGTGGATATGCTAAAGAGAAAGAAATGGGCAAGGGTTTCGCATGGAATTTAGTGCGGAGGTAATTGAAGATGAAGGTTTCGTTTCCGTATATGGGTTCGACGATTGTATATAAAAAACTTTTTGAGTTTTTAGAGCATGAGGTTATAATGCCCCCAAAACCAACTCAGAGGACGATGGACTTAGGTGTAAAATACTCACCCGAGTTTGCTTGCATTCCTTTGAAGATGGTCATGGGCACATATTTGGAAGCTATTGAAAAGGGTGCAAAGGTGCTTGTGACCTCTGGTGGGCACGGGCCTTGCAGGGCAGGTTTTTATGGCGATACTCACAGGAACATTTTAAAGTCGCTTGGTTATGACGATGTTGAGCTTATAATATTCGACGCACCACAGGATAACTGGAAAGCATTTTGGAGAAATGTCCAAAAAATCCGAAATGGTGTTCCATGGCCTAAAGTAATAAACAGAATGTATACATTATACAGGTTTGTCCAGAAGTTAGATGAGCTTGAAAAAATGGTTCAAAAGATAAGACCTTATGAAATCAATAAAGGTCAGACAACTCAAGTGTGGAATGAGATCCAAGAAAAGTTTGACAAGATAAAGACACGAAAAGAGCTTTATAAGGTATATGAAGAGTGTAAAAAAATGCTTCTTAGCATTCCAACAAAAGAGGTTGATGAGAAAGACAAAATTAGAGTTGGAATTGTTGGTGAGATTTACGTTGTTATGGAAAGTTCAATTAATTTTGGCATAGAAGAGATTTTAGGCAATCTTGGTGTTGAGGTTGAAAGAAGCTTATATCTTTTTGAGTGGATAAACGACAATTTGGTCCCATGGGCACTTCGACCGAAGAGATTTAAAGAGATAATTAAAAAAGGACAAAGATATATAAAGATTCTAATAGGTGGGCATGCAGTTGAAACAGTTGGACACATTATAGACTTTAAGGAAAGAGGGTTTGATGGAATAATACACCTTATGCCCTTTGCATGTTTGCCAGAGCTTGTGACACAAAGTTTAATTCCTAAGATTTCAAAAGAAGTTGATATTCCAATTTTATCTTTGCCAATTGATGAGCAAACAGGAAAAGCAAATATGCTAACAAGAATAGAAGCCTTTGTTGACCTTTTGAGAAATAGAAAGAAAGGAAGGACAAAAGAGGTTTTTGTAAATGAGTTTCAACAACATGCTGATGAAGAAAGGGTTGTAGTGGTATGAAGAGTATTTACATAGGGGTTGATGTTGGTTCTGTGTCCACAAATGTTGTTGCGATTGACAAAGATGTGAATGTACTTTTTAAGACGTACATCAGGACGAATGGACAACCAATTGACTCTGTTAAAGAAGGTATAAAACAATTAAAAGAGAGTCTTGGAAATGTTGAGGTCTTAGGGGTTGGCACAACTGGTTCAGGCAGACAGCTTGCAGGAGCAATCTTGGGTGCGGATGTTATAAAAAACGAAATAACAGCGCATGCGACAGCCACAATCCATTTTGTTCCAAATGTTAGGACAATCTTTGAGATAGGAGGACAGGACTCAAAAATAATAATTATCAAAGACCAGATGGTTGTGGACTTTGCAATGAACACTGTATGTGCAGCTGGCACGGGTTCTTTTTTGGACCATCAGGCAGAAAGGCTCAAAATTCCAATTGAGCAGTTTGGTGACTTGGCACTGTCAGCAAAAAATTCTGTCAGGATTGCAGGAAGATGTACTGTGTTTGCAGAGTCAGATATGATTGCAAAGCAGCAGTTTGGATTTTCAAAGGCTGAGATTATAAGAGGGCTTTGCGATGCGCTTGTGAGAAATTACTTGAACAATGTTGGAAGGGGCAAAAACTTAGAACCACCGTTTGTTTTCCAGGGCGGAGTTGCAGCAAACAAAGGCATAAAAGCTGCGTTTGAAAGAGAGCTAAAAAGTGAGATTATTGTGCCTGAACACTTTAACGTTATGGGAGCAATAGGTAGTGCAATATTGGCAAAAGATTATATTGAGAAAACCAAAGCAAAGACAAAATTCAGAGGGTTTGATGCGGCAGACATTGAATTTACAACTTCGTCTTTCGAATGCAAAGGATGTTCTAACAGGTGTGAGGTTGTAAAAGTCTCAATGGAAGGAAAAGTTATTGCAATGTGGGGAGACAGGTGTGGCAAGTGGACAAATTCTTTGTAAGAATACTTTCACAGCCATGGGCAAAATCCCATGGTTTTTTGATTTTCAATGAAAAATTTTTATATATTCTCACCAAAAAAGTGATATAATAAAAGTAAAGAAACATTTAAGAAGGTACCATGCCATGTCCGAGGGGTAAGAGATTATATAAGGTCACTTCTTTTGAAGATGTGCGCGATAGAGTCCTACCCTGGCAAAGAGGAAGAGCTGAAAGAGTTTGTAGAAAATGAACTGAGTGAGATGCTGGTTTTCTATGATGATGACAAGCAAAACAATCTATTTGTTGAAAGAGGAAAAAATCCAAAAGTACTTTTAAATGCCCATCTTGACTCTGTTGGTAGCGAAGAGATGGGCAAGAATTGGATGATGGAAGTGGTTTACGATGAGAAAACCGGCAGAATAAAAGGAAATGGTACACGCCCAATAGGTGCTGATGACAGATGCGGAATTGCAATCATTTTGGCTCTTTTAAGATTTACCCACTACCAGTTCAAATTTCTCTTCACAACTTCCTGCGAAGACGAACATAGGGGAGTAATATTTTTCATTGAAAATCATCCAGAGTTTTTCAGAGGTGTAAATCTTGTGATTGGACTTGACAGACGGGGTTTTGGCGATGTTGTCTGCAGCTATGGTGGCAAAGATATATGTTTTAAAAAAGACTTGCATGACAAGGTGATTGAAATAGGCAAAAGTTTAGGAATTCCAGCAAAGAAAGAAAAAAGTCCTCACATTGCCGATATAAGATACATCGCTGACAGGTTTGGGATAAGCAGCTTTTGTCTTTCTGTTGGTTATTACAATCCTCACACCACATCTGAATATGCAGTGCTGGATGAGGTTGTCAAAACGTACGAGTGGATGTGCAGAATATTAGAATATGTGCAGTAAAGGCTTTTTTGAGGCCTCAAGTGATGAGGCCTTTTTCTTTTTTGTTATTGTATTTCTAATTTCTCTTAGGTATAATGTATAAAAATAACTTCAGGTTTTCATGTTGTCTCTTCTCAGAAGAAAAAATCATTAAAAAAATACAAAATAGTACAAAAAACATGTCGACATAAGTTTTCAGATATTATACAATAAGTAATTAATCATCTTTTAGTTTTTCCTGAAAAGATTAATAATACACATAGGGGGAAATGTTTCGATGGAAGAGAAACTTGTATACATTGATGGGGAGTTTTATAAAAAATCAGAGGCAAAAGTGTCAGTGTTTGACCATGGGTTTTTGTATGGCGATGGGGTGTTTGAGGGGATAAGAGTTTACAATGGAAAGATTTTTAAATGCAAAGAACATGTGGACAGGCTATATCAAGCAGCAAAGGCTATTTACATGGAAATTCCAATATCAAAGGAAGAGATGATTGAGGCTTTAAAAAAGACATGCAGAGTCAATAACATAAAAGATGGGTATATAAGGCTTGTTGTGTCACGCGGTGTTGGTGATTTAGGCCTTTCACCCACTAAATGTCCAAAACCAACTATTGTTATCATTGCTGACTCAATTGTTTTATATCCACAGGAAATGTATGAAAAGGGAATGAAGGTTATTACTGCTTCAACAAGAAGAAATAGTCCTCAGTGTTTAGACCCTCAGATAAAGTCATTGAACTATCTAAATAACATCTTAGCAAAGATTGAGGCAAACATGGCAGGTGTACCAGAGGCTATAATGCTCACACAAGATGGTTATGTTACAGAGTGCACGGGTGATAATATCTTCATTGTAAAGGATGGCGAGCTTATCACACCACCTGTTTATCTTGGAGCTTTGGATGGTATTACAAGAAGAACTGTGATGAAACTTGCAAAAGATCTTGGTATTCCTGTGTATGAAAAAGTGTTCACACTATTTAACCTTTACAATGCAGATGAGTGTTTCTTTACAGGCACGGCAGCAGAGGTTATAGCAGTCACAGAGGTTGATGGAAGAAAAATAGGCAATGGTGAGGTCGGACCGATTACAAAAAAACTAATGGAAGAATTCAAAAAACTTACACTTGTTGATGGTGTTGATATATATGACTAAAGTATTCTTTTAAAGGAGCTGTGAAAAATAATGAGGAGTGACATTGTAAAAAAAGGTTTTGAAAAAGCGCCTCAGCGCTCGCTTTTCAAGGCAATGGGATATACAGATGAGGAGCTTAAAAGACCTTTGATTGCTGTTGTAAATTCATGGAACGAAGTGGTTCCTGGGCATATTCACCTTGATAAGATTGCAGAGGCAGTAAAAGCAGGTATCAGACTTGCAGGTGCAACACCTATAGAGTTTAACGTAATTGGTGTTTGTGATGGGATTGCAATGGGTCACATTGGAATGAAGTACTCTCTCATCACAAGAGAACTGATTGCAGACTCAATTGAAGCAATGGTAATGGCACATCAGTTTGATGGCATGGTCTTGATTCCAAACTGCGACAAGATTGTACCAGGAATGCTGATGGCTGCAGCAAGAGTGAATATCCCAAGCATACTTATAAGTGGCGGTCCAATGCTTGCTGGCAGGATAGATAATAAAGTGTGTGATTTGAACTCTGTATTTGAAGCAGTAGGTGCGTACTCTGCTGGCAAGATTACCGATGAGGAGCTTTTTGCTCTGGAAGAGAATGCATGCCCTGGTTGTGGTTCTTGTTCTGGCATGTTCACAGCAAACACAATGAACTGTCTGAGTGAGGCTTTGGGGCTTGCTCTTCCGGGCAATGGCACAATTCCAGCTGTGATGGCAGCACGAATCCGCCTTGCTAAAATTGCTGGAATGAAGATAGTTGAGCTTGTAGAAAGAGACATAAAACCATCTGATATTTTAACAATTGAGGCATTTGAAAATGCCTTGACAGTGGATATGGCGCTTGGTGGGTCAACAAACACTATTCTGCATCTTCCTGCTATTGCGAATGAATTAGGGATAAAACTTAACCTTGATATTATAAACGACATCAGTGACAGAACACCCAACCTTTGCAAGCTTTCACCAGCAGGGCATTACCACATTGAAGACCTTTACTTTGCGGGCGGCGTTCAAGCTGTTATGAATGAGCTTTCTAAAAAAGGTTTGATTCATTTAAATCTTTTGACAGTTACAGGGAAAACTGTGGGAGAGAATATCAAAGATGCAAAAGTTAAAGATTACAATGTAATAAGACCAATCGACAATCCATATTCTGAAACAGGTGGGCTTGTGATTGTAAGAGGCAACCTTGCGCCAGATGGTGCTGTTGTCAAAAAGAGTGCAGTGCCGCCAAAGCTAATGAAGCACAGAGGCCCGGCGCGCGTGTTTGAAAGCGGTGAAGAAGTGTTTGAGGCAATCTTGAAAGGGAAAATCCAAAAAGGAGATGTTATTGTTATAAGGTATGAAGGCCCAAAAGGCGGACCTGGCATGAGAGAGATGCTCTCACCGACATCAGCTTTGGCAGGTGTTGGGTTAATTGAAGATGTTGCACTCATCACCGATGGAAGGTTTTCTGGTGCAACACGAGGCGCTTGTTTTGGCCATGTATCACCAGAGGCAGCAGAGCGAGGTCCGATTGCAGCTGTGCAAGATGGAGATATCATCTCGATTGACATAGAAAATAAAACTCTTACCTTAGAGGTGCCTGAAGAAGAAATAAAAAGAAGACTTGAAAGCCTTCCACCATTTGAACCAAAAGTGGAAAAAGGGTATCTTTACAGATACTCAAAACTTGTAAGGTCAGCGTCAACTGGTGCTATACTTGAATAAAAATCTTGGTTTGGGGGTTGTGGTATTTTGAAGCTGACAGGCGCAGAGATTATTATTGAGTGTTTAAAAGAACAAGGGGTAAAAGAGGTATTTGGGTATCCGGGCGGTGCTGCCCTGAATATCTACGATGCGCTTTATAAACATCAAAATGAGATAAAACACTATTTGACATCGCACGAACAGCACGCCTCCCATGCAGCAGATGGGTATGCAAGAGCATCTGGCAAGGTTGGGGTTGTGTTTACAACCTCAGGCCCCGGTGCTACAAATATCGTCACAGGTATTGCAACAGCTTATATGGATTCTGTTCCAATTATAGCAATAACAGGCCAGGTGCCAACAAACTTGCTTGGCAAAGACTCGTTCCAAGAGGTTGATATAACAGGTATTACTATGCCAATTACAAAGCACAATTTTATTGTAAAAGATGTAAATGTTTTAGCCGATACCATTCGACGTGCATTTGAAATTGCGCAAAGTGGAAGACCAGGACCTGTTTTAATTGATGTTTGCAAGGATGTGACAGCAGCATATGCTGAATATGAGAAAAAAGAGCCAAAGAAAATTAAGAAAAAGGTTTTTGCAACACAAGAAGAGATAGAAAAGGCGATTGAGCTTATAAATTCAAGTCAAAGACCTTTTATCTGCTCTGGCGGAGGGGTTATTTCGTCAGAGGCATCAGAAGAGCTCATTCAATTTGCAGAAAAGATAAATGCACCTGTTGCCACAACTTTGATGGGTGTTGGTGGATTTCCATCAACTCATCCGAACTATACAGGGCTTGTTGGAATGCACGGCACACGCGCTTCTAACTATGCAGTGTCACACTGCGACCTTTTGATTGCTGTTGGTGCAAGGTTTTCAGATAGAGTAATCAGCAAGGTTGACAGATTTGCACCAAATGCAAAGATTATTCACATTGATATTGACCCTGCTGAGATTGACAAAAACGTCAGCACTGATATTGCGCTTGTTGGCGATGTGAAGCAGATATTAAAGATACTGGTTGATAATATTGAGAAAAAGACAAATACTGAATGGATAGAGATGATATATGAATGGAAGAAAAACTATCCTTTGAGCTATCCAAATGATGGCAAGCTTCATCCCCAGTATGTTGTTGAGAGAATTTCTGCTCTTACCAACAACGATGCAATAATCACAACAGAGGTTGGACAAAACCAGATTTGGGCAGCACAGTTTTACAAATACCAAAGGCCAAGACAGTTTATTTCTTCAGGTGGTCTTGGTACAATGGGTTATGGTTTTGGTGCAGCAATTGGAGCAAAGATAGCAAGACCAGACAAAGTAGTAATTGATATTGCAGGAGATGGAAGTTTTAGAATGAACTGTGGTGAGCTTGCAACAGCTGTTCACTACAATATACCTGTGATAGTTGCGCTGCTTAACAATGGCGTTTTAGGCATGGTTCGCCAGTGGCAGGGCCTTTTCTATGGAAAAAGATTTTCACAAACAACCCTTGACAGGCCACCGGATTTTGTAAAGCTTGCAGATGCATACGGTGCACTTGGCATAAGAGTTACATCGCCAGATGAGGTTGACAGGGCTATTTTAAAAGCTCTTGAGTCTGGAAGACCAACTGTGATTGACTTTGTAATTGACAAGGACGAAAAAGCTCTTCCAATTGTCCCACCCGGCGCGCCAATTGATGAGATTATTGATTAGAAAAGACCAATAAATGGAGTATGATTTTTTACAGCGTTTTTTGTATTAATTATTATAGCGCGGAAATATATCAAAAAATAATAAGGTAGGAGAAGAATGGTAGAATATTATATTACCGGTATTTTTTATCTTTTTGGTTTTGGGAATTATAGATTAATTTGACTTGAAAAAAGTACTTTTAATGAGATAGCAGTATTCTTATTTGTTTTATATTTATTATATTTAAACACAATAATAACATACAAATACAAAAAAGAATAAATACATTAAAATGTAAAGTTAGAAAATCAAGTTCAAAATAAAAATAAAGATAAGAGGGGCTTTTCACAAAAAATTTGAAAAGCCCCTCTTTTAACTATATAAATATCCAAAAAGATTGTTGTCAATATTATCATTTTAACGATGAATTGATTGCTTACAAAACAAATTAGTTGCATATTTTGGTTTAACCCTCTCGGTAGTTCAATCATGGCAATTTGTTGGCACGAAGAACAAAATATCAAAAAGAGGTTCAGAAATATTGCGAAGAGTATTGTTCTGCGGTAAAAAATATATTCAAAATTTTTTAAAAACCTCTTGCTTTTAATTAGCTGGTCTTTTTTTTGTTATTAAAAAAGTTTTTTATTTGGGGTATGTTGAATATCAAGATTCCTGTAAGATAACCAAGTAAATTAATTATAATGTCTAAAATATCAAATACACCCTTTTTTGTTAAAAATTGTAACAATTCAACTATTATAATCCATACTAAAAAAATAAAAATTGTGATTTTTGGTTTATTTTTTATTCTAAAAGAAAGGTAGAAACCAGCTGGCAAATACAAAATGAAGTTTTCAATTATTTGAGATAAACCATAATAAATTATTTCATTTAAATTAAAGTTGATGTAATGTTCTGATCTGCTTAGCCGGAAAAAGCTAAGCGAAATAACTAAAACAATATAACTAGTAAATAAAATATCTAACATGAAATAATATAATTTTCCGTTAAATATAAGATGCAAGAGAGAAAACAATAAAATAGCTACAAAAACTCTCAAAAATATAAAGCTAAATGCTTCAATTGAAAAATGTAACCAGATATCATCTAAAACATAATAACATAAAAACATTGACAAAACAAGAGAACATATAACTATAAATGCATTTTTTAAGATTTCTTTAAGTTTCATAATGGTCCCCCTGCTAAAATTTCTAATATTACTTATCGTCATATACAATACCATCAAAATCTACATTATCTTTATAAGTGGACTGGAAGTATATTTTATAAGTTCCGTCAGAAAGCTCAGTAAATGGAAGTGTATAATATGATGTTTCATTATGACTAACTTGAATTGTTTGAGCTTAATTACTTACAGCCTCTTGTATCCCAACCATTCTTTTTTAAGAGGAGTTAATTTCATTTCAGCATATGTCCCAGTATTCCATCGAGTTGATTTAGTTATTCTGTGATAACAATAAAAATCACCTTTTGTAATTGTAAAACTGTCAACAGATTCTTTGCCGACATCAGTAAATCCTGTTCCTTGATAAGTGTCTAATTTATTTGATAGTGCAAAGACAATGTTGGTCATTAATGGTAAGCAAAATATTGCAGTTAAAGTAAGAATAATAAGATATACTTGTTTCTTGTTATACATTGGCAATCACACACCTTTCTATTTTTAGTTATTATAAAAAATTTTTGTTGCTATTATTATATACTCTAATATTGATGAAGTCAACAATATATACCAGTAACCTGGCAACAATGCTGTAAGAATGTATAAATGTATATCTAAGTATATTAAACTAAATCAATACATTGTGTAAAAAATATTATTCTGTTAGGTTATAACAGGAATTTGGAAATAAAATACAGTTTTAATGATAAACCATTTACAATTGAATTTTCAAAATTTCAAATGTGATAAACTAACAAATAATTATAGATTGCTCTATAAAAAATAATTATTTTTATCTTTCAGTTAGGAGAAAGCTAATTTATTATGTTTCAACAACAGAAATGAGTGTTAATAGCAAACGACAAAGTAGTAGAATGGTATTTAATGTAAAGATTTTAAGAAACAAAAAATATTAAATTAGTTTTTTCAGAAAAAATTAAAACAAGAAAAAACTAATAATACAAAATTAAAAGTTAAATTTGCAACTATTAATAAAATTTTCTGTACATACGGGGAAGATGCAAGAATAGTTAAAAAGTAACCTTATCTTTAACCTATTTGAGTATTTTCTGAGAAAGCCGTTACAGAAGATGAAGCGGTGGCTACTTTTGATGTAGTTGTTTCAGATATTGAATATTAATAAAGGGACTTCCACAAACGATAAGTTTGATATGCTCTACTTTTAGTAAGCAATAAAGAGACAAAACTTTTGATTAAAAGGGAGCATATTTTTTTAGTAAAAGTATTTAAATTAATTTTTAATTTTAAAAATCGAGAAAATCGAAGAGATTTAAAGTTAATTAAAGAAATATGTATTTTTTGCTCAAAATTTAGCTAAAAATTGGCTAAAAAAAGAAAAAACGGGATTGACAAAGAGAAAATATATAAGATATGATTTACATAAAAATTCCAAGAAGAGATTTACAGAAGAAATAATTTAAGCATAGAATAGTCTTAAAAAAAAATAAAAGAATGAATATATAAAAAATCAAGTTGATTGAAAAGATAAAAAGAAGATGCTATTATGTAAGGCACAAGATATAACAGACTGTGCTCAAGAAGGCTTATCAACAATTTGTTTGCAGTGTAGGGGAAATAGATGAGCTAAGAAATGTATGAGATGCAGATAGAGTTTTAAATAGGCCTCGTGTGATATTTGAAAAATCTTTAGAATAAAAAAAATTAGAATTTTTTAAATCTAAGCCCTAACCTTTTATCAGCCGGCTGAAAAAGGTTGAGATAAATATCAAAACAAAAAAGAGGGGGTTATTCGTTAATTGAAAAAAACTTATTTGTGCAATATTTTAGTAATTATTTTTTTAGCATATTTAATTTTGAGCGTGTTTATAGGAGGCTTTTTGTTTAGTAGAATAAACAAATTGGAAGTGTTTAAAGTCAATTATAATGCAAAAATTATTAATATATTTTTTGTCGAATATTCTCATAAACTCTCTGAAGCAAGTGATATTCTGGAATATCTCATCAAAGATGAAAATATGGATTTTTCATATCTAAACGGAAGACTTGAGGCATATTTTTTAAATAATACATTGACGATGTTAATTGCAAAAGAGCCAAACATATTTGAAGATAAGGAAATAGGTAAAATAATTAACTCAAGATATGAATTAATTATCAAAATGGTTGATTTTCTAAAGAAAATTAAAACAAAAATAGTTGACCCTAAAAATAAAGAAAAAATTATTAATATTCAACCTGATATTGAAAAGACAATATTTTTATTAAATGCCTTAGACGAGGATTTGCAGTCATTTAGAAACTCAAAAACCAAAAAAGTGTATGAAGAATACGAAAAAGAACTCTTAGAATGTATAGCAAGAGTTGAGAAAAATATTTCTCAATAACTTTGATGCAGTCATAGAATTAAAGTTGAAAAATGATAATTAGGCAAAGAAGGTTTCTATCTTTCTGAATGAAGTTTTTTATAATATTTTTCAGGTTCTATGTCAAGAGATGGAGTGGGTATTCTGAATACCCACTTTTTTCAACTTTATCAGCCAAGCATAAATTGCAATAAATACATATTACAGGTGAATATTATTAAAACTTAATAATACTAGCCTTTTTCAGCAACGCTCAAAATGAGCATTTTGCAATCTATGTTATGTGCTTTCTTCATCCAAAAAATCTTCAAATTCTCTACCTTAACTCAAATCTTATCATCTTAAATTTTTATGCAACTTCGAGAAAATATCCTCTATCTCTACATTCTCAAGATTTAGAAAAATCTTTTGCTCAGAAAAACAAATTTCAAAACCCTAACCTCACATCCTCTGCTGTGTATTATCTCACATACTCAAACCTCCCCAAATCTGCTTCTGCCTTCTGTCCTTATTTTGATGACCCACAAGCCCCCGCTTTTTCTAAAGCTATCTCTGATTCAAAAGCTCTTATTCCCGCTTTGATTAACCTACTGTAATAAACTAAATAAACCTTTTATCTACGAAGGTCTTTGTAATGGTAAAAATCGCTCCCTAAGAATTAAATGGCGCTGCCCTTGTTCTCAGATTAAAGACAATAAACGCTTTTGCACTTGCCCACATCCTTGTACTACCTCTAAGTCAGGTAGAATGTTCTATACATACCCGGATGCCAACCTGCGGTATTATCCAGGTATCGATAGAAATTCTGAGCAGTTTAATCAACTTTACAAATCCAGAGTTACTATCGAGCAAACTATTTTTAATCTAAAATCTTTTCTCGGTCATGATACCATTTTTTCATATGACCATATTTCACTTTTTTCTGACTTCTTACTCTCTGCTATTTGTATGCTTTTACTCTTTATTCTCTCTTATGCCATACTAAAACATCACCAAAATATCTCTTACAAAAAACTTCAAAAACTTAAAAAACTTATTGCCTGAGATTTTTCTTAACTCTAAAAAATGCATTTTTAATCCCCTACAAATTGCCCACACTAAAAACTCTTTTTAAAGGGTTTGATATAATTTTGCCTTTTTTGGCTTTAGAATTATTTTGTAATAAATTTATAGTTACATACGTTGCTGATAATATTGTTATTGTGTGTAAATAGCACAATTTACCTATGCAGCCTCTTGACTTTTATTCCTGTATTCCTATTTTATGGTTTGTACATCTATTCATTTTGCAAACGGCTATATGTGTTTTTAGTCTTCTCTTGCTATAATTTTACCTCAATGATGATGGCTTTATATATATATATATACATTTATTGTCTTATCTGCTAATTAGTTTTATTCAAGAAGCTAAAAATTTAACAAATATTTTGCATGATATTTATTTAGATTTAAAACCTATTTGCTATTATTTAGGCGAACGGAAAGATAGTAGAGAAAAAGAAATGAAATTTAACTATATTTTAATTAGCCATAAATTGCAAATTTATTTTGTTATAAACCGAAGAAAGTTGAAGAAATTTTAAGCCATTTAAAGAAAAGTACATTCTGAGCTCAAAATTTAGTTGATAATGGGCTAAAAAAAAAAAAAACAGGATTGACAGTGTGAAAATATATAAGATAAAATTTGCTTAGAAATTCCAGAAAAAAGTTTACAGAAAAAATATTTTGAGAATAAAATACCCAAATAAGTGAATAAAGAAACTGAGATATAAAAAAACAAGTTAGATGATGAAATGATAAGAAGATACTATTGTGTAAAGTAGCATAACAGATTGTGCTCAAAAAAATATGGCAACAATTTGTTTTGAGTATGGATAAGGAAATATCAATTACATTAAATAAGAAGTGTAACAGGGACAGATAGGTTTAGAGGAACTGGCATATGATGTTTGAAAGAGTTTTAGAAAATGGAGATTGAAGTTAGGGAAATAAGCAACAGCCTTTCATCAGCCGGCTGAGAAGGGTTGTGATAAACATCAAAACAAGAGAAGGAGATGAGAAAATGATAGTTACTAAAAAAGTTAAAAGATACGTTACCTTAAGTTTGATTTTAACTTTATTTTTGAGTTTTTTTAATTGTGTTAAAGTAAATGCATATTACTCCTCTGGCGGAGCTGTAAATTATGCAGATACATGGGCGTTAAGCAGAAATCCTGATTATCCTAATTTTAGCAAAGACTGTACAAATTTTGTTTCTCAGGCATTACATGAAGGTGGACTTATCCCATTTGATAAACAACGAGGTTGGTATTGTGAAAAAGTACTTTGGTGGTGGAATTGGGGACAGGCTTGGAGTGTTGCCGATAGTCTAAGATATTGGTTGCTTAGTGCAAATAATGCTATGTATATTGGGAGATGGGATTATAGTTCTCAGTCAGACTTTAACTTTTCCCTAAAACCAGGAGATGTATTATTTTATGATTGGGATTCTGATGGAACATATGATCATTCTGCTATTGTAGTGGTTTATGCCAGAGACCCTGATTCTGGGATAAACGGTGTTTTGCAAGATCAACACACAACAGATAGGAAATGGGCAATATGGCATTTAAAGCCATATAATCTTAATCCTCTGTCTACAATCATAATTGCTGTTAGACCACAATAAGATGGGGAGGTCAAATTTTATGAAAAAAAGAAAATTATTTGTACTAGGTTTACTGGTAATTATTGCAATAGTTGCAACTATAATTGGTTATAATGCAGAAAGTATTCAGCAATTGAATAATGAGGAGGAAATAAAAGAAGTGGTGAAGAGTGCACTAAATATTTATAGTAAAAGTGTGTATCCATCAGAGTATACAAAGTCACCAGATATTAAAATTCCTTCACAGCTTATAGACAGAAAGATAAATGAAATTACCCAGGAATGTGAGAAATATTACAGTGCAAAGTCAGGAATTTTGGCAAATAAAATAAAAGTTTTTCAAACGGCTGTTTTAGGAGAAGCTTATTCACCCTCAGATATAAGGACTGTTGAATGGAAAATAAATGATATAAAATTTTTAGAAACAAGGATTGAAGGTGATACAGCAACAGTCATAGCAGATGTATATTGCGAAAACAAAATGGTTGCGTTGATTCCAATTGATAATAAAGTAAATGGAAGCATAAAGCCTGAAGAAATGACAATAGAATATCAGAAAAGGCTGTATGAAGAAACGCAACAACTTCCCAAAAAATTGGTGACATATAATCCAAAAGGTGTAATAAGATATTATTTTAACTTATCAAAAGAAAACCGAAAATGGAAAATTACTTCAGAAAACTTCAGTTACCTACCAGGTTATGAGCCTTAATTTTATTTTAACTTCCATTTTGTTGTAGAAAAAGTTTCTATTTAATGTATGTTATAAGTTTGTGTTAAAATTCAGGCTTCCTTTGGTGATAAAAAGAAAAAAGAAATGATTAAAAAGTTTCTATTAATCTGGCTCTTTGTCAAAAGAGAGGTTGATATTTAGAATGCCCACTCCAACTTTTGACAAAGAGCCTATTTGTTATAGAGCCTGTTTTTTTTAGCAGTTCAATATCTAATAAAAATTTAAGAAAATTGAAGAAATATAAAGAAATTTTAAAGAAAGCTTAGTTTTAGCTAAAAAATTAAAGAAATATAGTCTAAAAAAAAAAAAAAAACGGGATTGACAGGTGAAAACATAAATAATAAAATATATGCAGAAATTTACAAGAATAAATCTACATTAAAGGTATAGAAAGTACAAACTATCTTTAATAAAGAAATTAGAGAAATAATCACACTAAAAATAATATTGGTGGAAAAATTAGATTCAGTGTTATTATTGGCATCAACCTTTCATGGGTACCTATGAAGGGATGCAAATAAAAAAATTAGGAGGTGTATGTTAATAAGAAGTCTTAAATTCAAAAGTTTAATTTCAGTACTATGTTTATTTGCTTTTGCTTTAACGTTTGTATTTGCACTAGCAGTAAGCGGTTATTTCAACGTAATATTGCCAGCTTTTAAAGGTGATACAAAAATTAATGGAGCAAATAAAGAAACAACTGATCAGTTTGTATTAGTAAGACTTAGTAGTAAAGGAGATTCATTATTAAGTAATAACAACCAGGTAGATTTCTGGGTCACTGATTCAAATGGTAATTATCTTACAAATGTTGTAGCAGTATCTCTTCAAAATGGTACTGTTAGTATTGGTTTTATAACCAACAATTACATTAATAAAGGAACCTATATCAATTTATGGGCTCAAAATGACGTTGTAGATGTTGTGTCTGTCCAAGCAAGTGGTTGGTATGATTTACGCTAAGTTTAATAAAGCTAATTTGTAGGGTTATAGCATTTATTGTTATAACCCTACATTATCAAATGTTTGGGAGTGATTGTAATTTGATTAATGTGTTAAAATATGAATTGAAGAGGTTATTTAGTAGAAAGGAATTTTTTATTGTAATGGTAATTGCTTTTTTTTACATAAGTGTCGATTTTATTTATCATTCAGTAATGTTAATCAATTCACCTTTTTTTGAACTACCATCTGCATATCAGATGTGGTTGTTGTACAATAAAGTTCGTGGATACTGGGGGCAACTATTTGCTTATTTCTTAATTCCGTTATTTGCAACCATACCGTATTCAGATTCATATTTAGAGGATAAAAGGGCAGGAGTTATAAATTATATTATTACGCGTTGTAATAAAAGAGTATATCTTTTTGGGAAGGGAATAATTGTCTTTTTCTCTGGTTTTATTGTAGTTTTTGCGACATTGCTTTTTGATCAATTATTATGCTTTTGTCTATTGCCAGTTTATTCTCCGTCGGAAAACGTATTTAACCAACCAACATATAATGCTTATCAATTTTTAAGTACAGTACAACTTCCAAAATTGCATTCGATAAATCCTTATTTACATAATTTATTTTATATGCTTTTAAATGGCGTTTGTGCTGGTATCATTGCTTTGGTTTCATATTCTATATCCTTCTTTAGAAAAATGAACAGATATTTGGTGGTTATTTTAGCTTTTTTATTCTATCTGCTGGAAAATATTATTGGAAAATTAATTAGTTCGTCAACTACATTTTCAATAGCTGATTATTTAATTATTCTTCCATTTTCTTCTGAAATTACGAATTACCAATATTTCCTAATCTTTATGACTATGTTGTTCTTTATAAGTCTTATTATTATAAACTTTAAATGTAGTAAGGATGAAGTATAATGAAATTTAGGCGAATTTTCTATTTAAACTTAGCAAGAAAATTTATAGCTTATTTTGCAACTTTATTTGTGGAATTAGTACTTTCGATTTTTTTGTTTAAATTTTTGAATAAGAATAAAGCATGGACGATTGATTTAATTCTAAGTCAAATATTTAAAGCAAACGTAATCACGTTTTTTTATGTACCCATATATCTTCTTTTGGTCAGTTCGCAAATACATATGGATAATTGCCTGATTATTCTGAAATATACTTATGTTGAGGATTGGTGGAAGGAAAAAATAAAAATTTTACTAAAAGATACCTTAATCTATCTATTGTCTATATACACAATACCTTTGATAGTAACTGTTATGTTGAGTTCAAAGTATTTAAAAGTTTTAAGCTACAGGGAGTTTATATTCATTTTAGAGTTTCTATTTATTGTGCTTCTTTTGTTAGTTGTATATGGAACAGTATATCTTATTGTATTGGCTATTATTAAAAGAGCTATTACGGCGTATATAGTTGGTATATTAGTGCCTTTCATAGATTTTGTCTTTATATATATATTTAAAACAGTGAATTTTTCTGGTATTACTTTAGGTATGTTAATAAATTTTCTGATGAGCTATAGTTTATCGCTAAAAAAGCATCTTTTTTTATTTGGAATATACCTTAGTTATTTTTTGCTGCTTTTTATCTTCTTGAACATTATTATGACAAATACATTGAAAAAAATAGATATTTACAGAGGTGATAAGAAATCAGAAAACTGATAAATAGTATTGTCAGTTCCTTAGTTATTTCTTTGTTAATTGATTTATATTGGCTGATGTCTTTGAAATTTTATAGTAATACTTCTGTTGAGATTTTTTTGATTTTGAGTTTCAATTATTTACCTTTCCCGGGTAAAGTAACTTCATTTATATATCCTTTAATATATGCTTTGCCCAGATTATATCTTATAGCTACCTTAGGAAATGTTTTTTCTCATGATTTTAAAAGATGTGCAGTTTACATTTTTACAAGAAAAGATAGTAGGCTCTCATGGTATTTTAATAAGCTTCATTTTATATCTTTATACATTTTATCTTTTCTGGTTACATTTGTAATAACCACAACACTATTTGCCTTGGCAAATAAATTTAGGGTAGAATCTTTTTTAAAAGGTCTATTGTGTTGTGCAGTAATGGTTCTGCTAAATTTTATTTCTGTAATATTGTTTGCTATAGTTGCAAATATATTATCATTATATATGAGTTCAAGAATATCCTTTTTGTTTACTATAATAGTTTGGCTAATATTCTTTGTTCCCTTTTTTATATCTTTAAATGATTTCAATTATCTTTTAATAAAATTTAGTCCTGTTTTACAAGCTGTTTTGAGTTGGCATAGTGATAGATTTATTGTTGATATAACTGGAATTTATGGAATAGATAGCATAAATGGTTTTAGCATATGGTGGTCAATGTTTATACTTGCTATTTATTTTTCGATTGTAGTGATAATAGGAATAAAAGTAGTTAAAAATATCGAAATATTCGAGAGAGATTGACAGGAAAGAGGTGATTTTAAATATGAAAGCAATAGAAGTTAGAAATTTAACGAAGATAATCAAAGGAAAAGTTATTTTGGATAATGTTAATCTTGAGCTCGAAGAGGGAAAGATTTATGGATTTTATGGTAGAAATGGTTCAGGCAAAACTATGTTATTTAGAGCTATATGTGGATTGATAAAGCCAACATTTGGAGAAGTTATTGTTTTTGGAAAGAGAATAGGAAGAGATATTTCTTTTCCTGAAAGTGTAGGGGTAATTATAGAAAATGTTGATTTATGGGATAATTTAACAGGTTTTCAAAATCTCAAACTATTAGCTTCTATAAAAAATGTAATTACTGATGATGAGATCAAAAATGCAATAAAAAGGGTTGGGCTTGATCCAGAAGATAGAAGACCGTATAAAAAATATTCGCTTGGTATGAAACAAAGATTGAAAATTGCACAAGCTATAATGGAAAAACCTAAATTGATTGTTCTTGACGAGCCAACAAATTCTCTTGATGAAGATGGTGTTAAACTTGTAAGACAAATTTTGTTAGAGGAAAAGGGAAGAGGAGCAACAATTTTATTAGCAAGTCATATAAAGGAAGATATAAATTTGCTATGTGATTATAAATTCAGGGTAGATTCAGGGAAAGTTTACTATTCGGAGGATGAAAGCAAAGATGAATAGAAAGTGGTTTGTGGTGATATTTATTATTTTAGCCTTAGATATGGTTGTAAGTTTTTTCGTAAAAAAATCATTTATTAATATTGAGACACAAACTATCAGTGAAAATATAAAAGACCAATGCGTTTTTTTAAATGGTGGCAGTTTTAAAGGGTGCAATAATGAAAATTTTTCGTTGGAAAAGATTATTAGAGATTCTGAGGTAATTGTAAAGGGTACTGCACTGAACGATAGAATTTATGTGAAAGGTTCAATACTGACAGCTTTCAATGTTATCAAGATTTACAAAGGAGGCATAAAGAATTCAAAAATTTATATATTTGAGCCAAGTTATTTTAATTTAGGTAAATACAACAATTTCTTTGCATACTATGGCTATAATCTTATGAAACCAGGCCACAATTATATTCTTTTTTTGAAGAGATGGAAGTATACAAATTTTGTTAGATATAATCCATATTATAGAGGCAAAGAGATTTATATCTTTACTCATAATTCTGCTATTGATAAATTTGAAATTAATAAATCAAATATTGCAAAAGTGATTAACTTTGAAGATGATATTATTAGATATGGTCAAGTGAAAGATTATGAGGTTTTTGTATATAACAAAAATGAATTAACTGAATACTATCAGCTAAAAGAGAAGGTGTTGAATTGGATTTCTCAAAATTGATCGGTGCTTGGTGAAGACATATTTACCGCCTATTTCTTACAAAGCAAAGAATAAAAGGTATCAGCTTTTTTAAATATATCCTCTCTCTCAATGTATCTTTGATTTTCTCAAAATATCTCGCGATTTCTTTAAATTTCGCTATCGAAACAAATAATTTTGTTCTTGATATTGTTATTATTACTTTATTATACCATACCCAGCTTAGACTCAGCCTCTCTATTGTATTTATCTTGTTGCTCTACCATATTACGGCGGATTTCTATCCACAATAACCATGGTGTTTACCCTCTCATGTCTCTCAGGGTCTTTTCTCACTTGCCCTCAATTCCCTTGTCCCATCTACCATGGCATGGATGTCGGTTATGCTTGTATGCAACGTCTTCGCCCCTATAAAGGATGTTACTTTGACAACCCGCTCTCATTTTTCAATCTACCTATAAAAACTCATTTAATCTTTTCTCTTTATTTCTTAACCATCAATCCATTTCCTAAGATGTGAACAAAGGGAGTTAAAATAAAATTGTGTCTACTGTATAATTAGTATTGAAATAATCACCAAAGGGGGTTCACGATTATGGAGAAAAATGAAATTTATGAGACCGCTAAAAATATGGCTATCGAACAAGAGCTAAATATGTATTGCTTCCTGTGATGATCCTACTCGCCCAGCTCTAAAACAGCTAAAAGTAAAACTTGCTCGATTGCTTTATATTATCGGAAAGGTCAGTCTACCTTGCTAAAAACGAAAACGACAAAGACAATGGCTTTTATTGAAGTAAAACTTGCAACACCTGCCTTGTGTCTTGAAATTTCTGTTCAAAAAGAGTTGATGGTTCAACTACTTCCCTTCTGATGTCACAAGTATATCAATGGTTGTTCTTGAGCGTTCCCTTGTTCGGACTTTGAAAGCTTTGAATTTTCCGTATTCCCAAAATGACTCACTAAAAAATCAAAGAAAGTTCTCAAAAATAAGCTTCAGTTATTCAAACAAAGAGAACTACCAACAAGTGCTTTTGCTACTTTTCATCGATGGCTATTCAAAAGTGAAGTTAAGGATAATTCTAAGATAAAACTTGCTACTTGCAATGCCTGCCTCGGTATCGACTCAAGAAAGGTAAAAAAGACATTTTCGGTGTTCTGCTCTTTCTTCGGCAAAGAAAACGAGGCTGATTGGATGAAAGTTTTTGACGGCTGAATTACGAGTAAGATAAATTGATTTTTTATTATAAACTTAAGAAAATTGAAGAAATTTTAAGCCATTTAAAGAAAAGTACATTCTGAGCTCAAAATTTAGTTGAAAATGAGCTAAAAAAAAAAAAAACGGGATTGACAGAGTGAAAATGTATAAGATAAAATTTGCATAGAAATTCCAAGAAGAAGTTTACAGAAAAAATAATTCAAATATTAAATATCCTAAATAAGAAAATAAAGAAGGTAATACGCTAAAAATCAAATAGAATAAAGAGATAAGAAAAAAATACTATTATGTAAAGCAACATAATATAACGTATTGTGCAGCAGCGAGCTTAGCAACGATTTGTTTTCAATACGGAAAAGAAGTATTGATAGCCAGAAGAAAAGAGAAAGCAGGGATAGACAGGTTTGTAACCACGACATATTGAGTTGTAAAAAAGGAGGATAAGCTTGGATTTGAAGCAAAAGTAATATGGGTCAGAAACTAAAGAAGCAATGTTAAAATAATACCCATTTTATGTATTGTACATGTGTTAGTCGAATAGAAGAATATTTCATTAGAATTTAAAGAACAAATTTATAATAACAAGTTTATACCTATTTAATTGAGGTTGTTGAATAAAAGAAATAACCATATAGAGTAAACATAGTAACAAAAGAAAAAATCCCCCTTGTGTTATAATTTTAATTTAAGAGAAAACCACAAAAAAACACAAGGAGGAAAAGATATACATGAATATTAAATCACAATAATGAGAAATTTTCAAAGCTGCTTTTTGTAATAAAAAGGTTACTGAAGTTTTATCGAGGAAGATAAAGCAAAATAGAAGGGGACGACCGAGGAAGTTTAATCTGTTTCAGATAATAGCTTGTTTGGTTTATAAAGTTAAAAAGGGGATAAAGAGTTTCAGAGAATTAGAATATCGAATAAATCAAGACACAGAGTTTAAGCAAGTAGTAGGTATAGAAGAAAGTCCGGACTATTCATATTTTGCAAAGTTATCAAGAAAAATAGAAGAAGAATACATGCAAGATATAAAAGACATATTAATAGCTAAGATAGAACCTGATATGAGTATAGCGATAGTAGACTCTACGCCGCTTAGAAGTGCCAAAAATGATTCAGAAGCAAAAATAGGTATACATATTACAATAGGATTTTATAGGGGATACAAATTACATCTTTTGTGTACAGGTAAAGAAAAAGTAATACCACTTTTCTGGATTTTACAGAGGCAAATTAATAGACTTGCGACAAGAAGAGCTTTTGTATAGGGCATGGGGCTTTGGCTGTGAGATTGTATTAGCAGATGCGGGATACGATTGTAGTAGAATAGTTTAATATAGCAAATGAGCTTAAAGTTAAATTTGTTGCCGGGATAAACAAAAGAAACATGAAAGATATAAACAATGTTAGCAATAGTTTTAGAAGCAAGAACATAAGATTTTTAGAAACTGAAGAGGGTAAAAAGTTATACAGGCAGAGAACAAAGATTGAAAGACTATTTAGCAAATTAAAAGGTGAATATAATCTTGAGAATGTAAGGCTCAAGGTTTTAGAAATTATAAAAGGTATATTGATTGGATACTAAGCTGTTTGAGCAACTTCTTAGAAAGTTAGAAGGTAAAAAGTTTTCTTTCGCTTATGAATGGAATCAATAATTTATGTTTGTTTTATGCATTGCTGGTAATATTTTTTATTCAACAACCTAAATAGTATAGTTAAAAAGTTCATACACCCTGAGGTAAAATTTTATTCAGAAGACAAAACATTATATAACAATAAGAATGGCAATGACTAATTTTAAAAGCTCTTTGTCAAAAGAGAGGTTGATATTTAGAATGTTCACCCCAACTTTTGACAAAGAGCCTTTATCTTCTATTTTACCTGCAAATCCCCCTCAATCAAGATGGACAAAATCTGGTCAATCTCAGCAAAAGCAAGAGCAATACAAGAGTCAGCAGCTCCATAGTAAAGATAGATTTGGTTGTCTTCAACAATTGCACCACAGGTAAACACAACATTGTTGACATCGCCAATTCTCTCATATACCTCTTGCGGGGATAAGAGCCACTCAGGGGATCTTTTCTTAACCTTTGCCGGATTTTCTAAATCCAAAAGTGCAGCACCAAGTCTGTAAATTGGTCCTGATGGCATCATTTTAACACCGTGATAGATTATTAGCCAGCCTTCAGGAGTTTTTATTGGCACAGTTCCTGCTCCAACTTTAAAGCCATCCCACCAAGGACCGCCTTTTTCAACGAGCACAACCTCATGGTTTCCCCAGTGAATTAGGTCTGATGAGTATGCAATCCAGATGTGTTCAATGTCCCCTGCAACAGGTCTGTGCAACATTGCATATTTTCCGTTTATCTTTTCAGGGAACAAAACTGCATCTTTGTTATTTGGAGGGCAAATAAGACCTAATTTTTCCACTTTTTTGAAGTTTTTAGTTCGTGCGAGAGCAACAGCAGGACCGTAACGGGAGTATGCAGTGTATGTGATGTAATAATAATCATCCTCTGGTATATATGTTATTCGAGGGTCTTCACAGCCAAATTCTTCATAGATAAATACTGTTGGTTGGGGGTATATTAGGGGCGATTTTTCGATCTTCCAATTAGTCTTGCCATCCGCACTTTTTGCAACAGTTAGGTGTGATTTTCCTTGTCTGTCTTCAACTCTCAAAAGAAGTAGGTACTCATTTTTATATTTAATAGCACCTGCGTTGAAAACTGCGTTTGCTGAGTAAGGTATATCATATACTGTGATTATTGGATTTCCACTATAGCGAGTGAATATATCTTTTTTTGCAAAGACCTTCTTCATGTAAAATCCCCCCACAATTTATTCGTCTATACATTGAAATATACCACATTTTCTGTTGAATCATTACAAAAAAATTATTAA
Source organism: Caldicellulosiruptor naganoensis (assembly GCF_026914285.1). Taxonomy (NCBI): domain Bacteria; kingdom Bacillati; phylum Bacillota; order Caldicellulosiruptorales; family Caldicellulosiruptoraceae; genus Caldicellulosiruptor; species Caldicellulosiruptor naganoensis. Next base: position 1,993,020 of record NZ_CP113864.1, on the reverse strand, counting down.
AATATTTTTTAAAAACTGTCAAGAAAAAAGAAAATCAATAATTTAGCGGGGTGATTCTTACAAATGAAATCTTATAGGAAGGAACTGTGGTTTGAAATTCCCACAAGGCGTGGGTTTGTAAATATTACAGATACTCTACAAAAATGTGTTGATGAAAGTGGAATTAAAGAGGGGCTTTTGCTTTGCAATGCTATGCATATAACTGCAAGTGTATTCATAAACGACGATGAAGAAGGCTTGCTTCGAGACTTTGAAATTTGGCTTGAAAAACTTGCACCTGAAAAGCCATACTCTCAATACTATCACAATGTTGGTGAGGACAATGCTGATGCACACCTGAAAAGAACGATCATGGGCAGGGAAGTTGTTGTTGCAATTACAAATGGCAAGCTTGATTTAGGTCCATGGGAACAAATCTTCTATGGCGAGTTTGATGGCAAGAGAAAGAAACGAGTACTTGTTAAGATTATTGGCGAGTAAGTCTTTTTTTGTACAAATAATTTTATTGACAATACCAATTTGTTTTGTTAATATAATTGAGGCAAATTTAAAAATTGAATAACAAGAGGATGATAAGGTTATCCTTATCAAGAGAGGTGGAGGGAAAAAGGCCCGATGAAACCCGGCAACCGGCAAAGAAGTTTTTTTCTTTGCAATGGTGCCAACTCCGTCAGAAAGCTTAAAAAGTTTATATGTTTTAAGCTTTCTGAGAGATGAGGATAAAACTTTTTAAAAGAAAGTTTTGCCTCTTCTTTTCAGAAGGGGCTTTAAATTTTATATAATGTTTTATTTTTACATGAGTTTCTATTTTACTTAAAAGGAGGTACAAAGAGCAGATGAGAAAGTTATTTACGTCAGAGTCTGTAACAGAGGGTCATCCAGACAAGATTTGTGACCAGATTTCAGATGCTGTTTTGGATGCCATTTTAGAAAAGGACCCGTACGCAAGAGTTGCGTGTGAGGTTGCAGTAACAACAGGTCTTGTTCTTGTGATGGGTGAGATAACAACAAAATGTTATGTGGACATACCAAAGATAGCAAGAGATACAATAAGAGAGATTGGATATACACGTGCAAAGTATGGGTTTGATGCTGACACATGTGCGGTGATAACATCAATTGATGAGCAGTCACCTGACATTGCGATGGGTGTTGACAAGGCATTAGAGGCAAAGCTTGGCGAGATGACAGACGATGATATAGAGGCAATTGGTGCAGGCGACCAAGGTATGATGTTTGGATTTGCATGTGATGAAACGCCAGTTTTGATGCCAATGCCAATCTATCTTGCTCACAAGCTTGCAAGAAGACTTGCATATGTCAGAAAAGAAGGTATTTTGCCGTATTTGCGACCTGATGGCAAAACTCAAGTTACAGTTGAATATGAAGATGACAGACCAGTAAGAGTCGATACAATTGTGGTTTCAACTCAGCACAGCCCAGAGGTTACACATGCTCAGATTGAGGCAGATGTGATTGAACATGTTATAAAACCGGTTATTCCTGAAGGAATGCTTGATAAAAATACAAAGATATTTGTAAACCCAACAGGAAGGTTTGTTATAGGAGGTCCTCAAGGCGACTCAGGCCTTACAGGAAGAAAGATTATTGTTGACACCTACGGTGGCTATGCACGCCATGGCGGCGGAGCATTTTCTGGAAAAGACCCGACAAAGGTTGACAGGTCTGCAACATATGCAGCAAGATATGTTGCAAAGAACATAGTTGCGGCAGGACTTGCTAAAAAGTGTGAGGTTCAACTTTCATATGCAATAGGTGTTGCAAGACCACTTTCAATCAGGGTTGATACATTTGGAACTGGAAAGATTGATGATGAAAAAATTGCCGAGATTGTAAAGAGAGTATTTGACCTAAGACCGGCTGCTATAATAAGAGACTTGGATTTGAGAAGACCAATTTACAAGCAAGTTGCTGCGTATGGTCACTTTGGCAGAGAGGACTTGGATTTGCCATGGGAGAGAACTGATAAAGTTGATATTATTCTCAAGGAGGCTCAAAATCTCTAAACGAATAGCTATTGTTCTAAGTTCGAATGACTTTTAATAATGTTTAATAGAGCAACTTTTTGAAAAAAATATTGGAAGATATGTGAATAAGAAAATTGAAGATGCAAGTCTTTCTCAGTATGTCTGGATAATAGTAAAGTCACTATTTTTGATTTGCTTTTTAATTCTTATAATATCTCTTTTTGTGATGTATTTTTCAATGCCGGATAAAATTGCACAGTATCTTACTATATTTTCAATGTTTGTAGGAATAGCATTGTGTGGATATGAGACTGCTGAAATTAGCCCTACCAGAAAAAAAATAGCTGCATTTGTGGTTTCGCTTTTTGTTTCGATTATTTTGGTTGTGGTATCCATTGTTTTAAAAAGAAGTGTTAACATTTCAAAGTACCAATTATATTTAATAATCTTTGGTCCAATTTTGGGCTTTGTGATGGGCGCTTTGAATGCAGGGAAGAGCAGAAAACCACGACCAAAAAGAAGGTAGAAAAACGCAGATATAAGCTATCCGTATCCCCTTTTGCAGCTGGCATAAGCAAAAGGGGATTTATTTTTGCCTTTACATCCAATTATGGTGTATAATTAACTCAAGGAAGAAATTAAACTTTTTGGGGGATAAACTTATGAGAGAAAAGATTGCATATCTTATAAGTAGTCTTTTTACAGTTCCAAATTGTTGCACTGATTGTATTTACGATTATGTGGTTTGACAACAAAATGGCAAATTATAACGGCAACTTCAATTATTACCTAAATTCAATTTTCTTTTTCACAATAATACCCATCTCAGCATATATTATTGCAAGAGTTGTTCCAAAGTTTAAAGCAGGTGGAAGGGAAAAAGAACGAAAACTTGCTTTTATCTTTGGTATATTTGGATATGTTTTGGGAAATTTGAGTTTGCTGGCCATGAAGAAACCTACAAAAGCTATGATTGGACTGTATTTGTCTTATCTTATCTCAAGTTTAATCTTAGCTTTCATTAACAAGGTATTGAGATTTAAAGCAAGTGGTCATGCTTGTGGAATAACCGGTCCGATTCTTGCCATTAACTTTATTGTTGGAATAAAGATGTGGTTTTTAGCTTTGCTCATTCCTCTTGTCATGTGGTCAAGGCTTGTGCTTAAAAGGCACGATTTTAAACAACTTATAGTTGGAGCTGCAACATCTTTCTTTGTAACTTTGATAGTGATGATATACATTTACTTAAATTGAGGAGGCATTTTTTAAGCTATGATATTCCAGAAAAAGCGATGGGTACTAAAAGAGTGTGAAGATAGTGATGACTTTGATATAATTATAAATGGCAGAAAAATAAAACCTCAAATAATCAAAGTTTTAAAAAACAGGGGGATTACTCAAAAGGAGAGTATTGAAAAATTCTTAGAACCGGCAATTAAAAACCTCCACAATCCATTTTTACTCAACGACATGAAAGAGGCTGTCAAGATTCTCAGAAGCGCCATTTTAAACAAGAAAAGAGTGCTTATTTACGGAGATTATGATTGCGATGGTGTGACAAGTACATATCTTCTTTATTCAAATTTGAGTAAATTTTTGCCAACAAGTTACTATATTCCTAATAGATTCAAAGATGGATATGGACTCAACCTTGATATCTTAAAGAGGTTAGAAAATACATTTGACATCTTAATCACAGTTGACACAGGAATAAGTGCCATAAATGAGATTGAATATCTAAAGCAAAAAGGAAAAATAATCATTGTCACAGACCACCATGAACCAAAAGACAAGCTACCAATAGCCGATGCCATTATAAATCCCAAGAGACGTGACAGTACATATCCTTTTAGAGATTTGGCTGGGGTGGGGGTTGCATTCAAGCTACTTCATGCACTAAAGCTTTCTGGAGTTGAAATTAAGCTTTCTGAGTATCTTGACATTGTGGCAATTGGCACAATTGCGGACGTCATGCCACTTGTTGATGAAAACAGGATTTTTGCCAAGTTTGGTCTAAAGCTTTTAAAGTATACAAAGAACATAGGGCTGCAAAAACTTATAGAAGTAGCTGGACTTTCATCAAAGGAAGAACTGAAACCTTTCGATGTTTCATTTATCATAGGGCCAAGACTGAATGCAGCAGGCAGAATTTCGGATGCTAATTTAGCCATGCTGCTTCTTTTAAGTGACTCTTTTACAGAAGCTGAGAAAATTGCAAGAAAATTAGACGAGGAAAACAGAAAACGTCAGGAGATAGAAGAAAAGACTATCAAAGAAGCTCAAAAGATAATTACACTGAATAAAGATATCCTAAGGAAAAAGATTTTTGTGCTAAGCTCTCAAAGCTGGCATCCTGGTGTTGTTGGGATTGCTTCATCAAAGATAACAGAAAAATATTACAGACCTTCTCTTCTGTTTACGTTTACAGATGATGGGATTTTGAAAGGGTCTGGAAGGTCAATAAAAGGTTTTAACCTGTTTGAAGCGTTAAAAAATTGCTCTGATATTCTTCTAAAATTTGGTGGGCATGAACATGCAGCTGGGCTTTCACTTGTAAGAGATAATTTTGACAAACTTGATGAGATTCTAAACAGTATTGCTCAGGACTATCATTTTATGATTTTCAAACCAGCTGTTGAAATTGACCTTGTTTTGAGCTTAAACGAGATTGATGATGAGCTAATTGACCAAGTTTATCTCTTAGAGCCATTTGGTGTAGGGAATCCTGAGCCAACCTTTCTTATAAAGAACATTGTTGTTGAAAATTTTAGGTTCATGGGTGAGGATAATAAGTATTATAAATTCTATACAGGGAATGGTATGAAGTATGACGTCGTATGTTTTTCAAACTTAGAAGATGAAGATGAGCTTGTTACAATGAAAAAGGTTGATATTGTCTGCAAACTTGAAAAAAATATGTTTAACTCTACAAGACGAAATCAGTTTAATCTGATCGATATATGCGAGAATATCAGTTTTGGTGTTATAAAAGACCTTTACAATAACTTAAAAGCTGTAAGACAAAAAGGATGTAGTTTTAAGAAATTTGAAATTGAGACATGTAATCTTTCTGAACTTATTGACAAAAAATGTATCTTTACAGCTTTTTACCCTCATATTGTTTTGGATTTTTTGAAGTTTTTAAAAGGTGAAGAGGTACAAAATGATCTTTTTGAATTTTTAGATAATCAAGGGCGGATTGTGCAGCACCAGAGTTCATTAAAAGAGGTGTATTTTGATGACATATTTGCACCGAGGATTGACAAGATAGAAAGTATGAAAGAGGATTTTGACCTGATAGTTGCACTTGACATTCCTTCATATCAGCTTGTAAAAAATCTCTATCAAGATGCAAAAGTTTTGATTTTTGACTTAGACAAGAAATTTAAGGATTTTAATCTACAAATAAATGATGAGGTGGTAAATGTTTATAAAACACTTAGAGATTGTGAGTTTATCTCATACAATTTTTCGGGTATAAATGAATCAGACCCATTTAAAAAGGTTGTAAAACTTTTATTTATCCTTGAGATGTTTGAAGAGAAAAAAATGCTTTGTGCAGAGGTTACCCATGAGGGGATAGAAGTAAAAGAGTTTTATAAAGTTTCTGAGAAGGTAAACTTGAAACAGACATCAATCTACAAATTTTTCCAGATCATTAAAAAGGATGAAGGGGGAATTTGATGAATGTAAGCATTTATGATTTTATCTGGCTTGTGATAGCTCTTGCTTTTTTAATAGCTGATACCTTTATTGGTTTTGTCTTTTTTCCTATTTATATTTCAGCTTTTATAATTTTCATTTTAGATTTATTTGTAAACAATCTATTTGTAGAAGTTGGTCTATTTATTACTCTCAGCTTAGCAATCTTTTTGGTATTTAAACCTAAGATTAAAAAATTTATGCAAAACATGCCAAGAATAGAAAACAGAAGCTTTGTAAACGTGGGTGAAGAATTTTTTGTTGAAGAGGTATCGGAAGATAGGTATTCTGGCAAAATAAAAAAGGACGGAATATTTTACAACATTTTCTGTGACAAAAAGTTAGAAAAAGGGGACAGAGTAAAGGTTAGAAAAGTGGATGGGTTGAGAATTTTTGTCGACAAGATGGAATAAAAAAACAAGAGTATTTTGAAAAATGGGAGGAGGAAGCTTGTATGCCGACAATTGGATGGGTCATTTTAATAATTGCGCTGTTTTTGATCTTCTTCTTTTCAAGTGTAAAAGTTGTTCGTACAAAATACTGCTATGTTGTAGAGAGAATTGGCCAGTTTCACAGGGTTTTAGAGCCGGGCGTTCATCTTATTATTCCTTTTATTGACAACATAAGAGCAAAAGTTAATATGCAAGAAAGAATCTTGGATGTACCACCGCAAGATGTTATAACTAAGGATAACGTAAGAATAAAGATTGACTCTGTTGTATTTTTTGAGGTATTTGACGCAAAGATGTGCACTTATAATGTACAAAATTATCAAGCAGCGATTATGTATTCAGTATTAACTAATCTCAGGGATGTCATTGGTAGTATGACTCTTGATGAAGTGTTCTCCTCCAGAGAAGTTATAAACTCAAAGTTGACAACTGTGCTTGACCAAATTACAGATAACTATGGGGTAAAGATAAAAAGAGTTGAAATAAAAGACATTATTCCACCTGCTGAAATAACACAGGCAATGGAAAAACAGATGAAGGCAGAAAGAGACAAGCGGGCAATGATACTTGAAGCAGAAGGTGTAAGAGAAAGTGAAATTGCTAAAGCAGAAGGGTACAAGCAAGCTCTTATAAAAAGGGCAGAAGGTGAAAAGCAGCAAAAGATTTTGCAGGCGGAAGGTCAGGCTCAGGCAATTGAGATGGTAGCAAGAGCACAGGCAAACGCTATTGCATATGTCAACAGAGCTATTAAGGAAAGTGGCACAGATGCAGTTGTACTTGCGATGAGGCAGATAGAGGCTGCAATTGAAATTGCCAAAAATCCGGCAAATAAGGTATACATTCCAACTGATGCATTTAAAAATCTTGGTACTTTAATTGGCGCCTCAGAGCTTTTGAAGACAAATGAAAATATTTATAATCAAGACAAGAGTGCTTAAAAAATAAAATATTCACAAAAGGGGTGAGTATACAAAAGATGAAAAATGTTTACGACATTGCATACGAGCTTGCAAATGTTCTAAAAGAGTCAAATGAGTTTAAAAGATTTAAAGCTGCAAAAGAAAAGATTGAAAAAGACGAGAAGCTCAAACAGATGGTTATGGACTTTAAAAAGAAACAACTTGAGCTTGAACAAAAGCGCTTGCAAGGACAAGAGGTTACAAGCTCTGATGTATATTCTCTGCAGCAGCTTTACCAGATAATAAGCCTAAATTCTGATATTGAAGAGTATCTTTCAGCTGAGATGATGCTTGCAAAAATTTTGGCTGATATTTCAAAGATAATAGCAGAAGCAGTAGATTTAAAAGATGAAATGTTTGGACTTTTAGAGAGCAAATAAAAAAATAAAGTGAGGGACAGAATTTAGGATGGCAGATAGAATTTACGATTATAAAAGAGAGAAAACTAAAAAAGTGGTTAAAAAAGTAGGTTTTGTTATTTCAATACTGGTAATATTAGCTATAGCTTTTTCAATTGCTTTTGATTTATTTTTAGAACTCATCCAAATAAAAGAAATTGGTGAAAACTTTGTAAGTGTATTCTGGAAGAACTTCTATGTAAAGCTTTCAGTACAGGTTGTTTCATTTATGATTTTGTTCTTTGTGTTTTTTGTAAACAATGCCATTGTGAAGAGAAATATTGAAAGAATTGTTGGAAAAATTAGTTTGCTTAAGAAGAACATTCTAAATATTATTGTCTCTGTGTTATTGGCGCTGATAGCGAGCAAGTATTTGGAAAACAATCTCTACATCAAATTTTTGACCTTCAAGCATTCAAAGCCGTTTAATATAAAAGACCCGATCTTTAACAAAGATGTAGGATACTATGTGTTTGAAAGACCATTTTTTCTTTCAATTGTAAATTTTCTATTCTATTTAG